>NZ_JAERKU010000005.1:0-208105 GCF_018256955.1 Acetobacter persici | reverse complement strand
AAGAACCGTCAATCAAATCGCCAAAAGCCTGAAATCACGAGCCAGCCCCATCAACCAACAGTTCTTCGATCCCTCCAGGTGTCAGAAACCGACGCTAAATGTTCCAATAAATGCTCGCCCGGCACCAAGATAGTAGGTGGGTGCAGATCCGGCAATCATTGTACCGTGAATACCCCGTGTCGCGTGGGCTGTTCCGGTTACCGAGTTGCTGCCGCTCAGATAGGTGGAACCTGCCAGATTCTGGATATTGAGCCGCAGTTCAGGCTGTTTGAGGTGGAGCCCGGAGTGAAAGCGGTATCCAATAGCAAGATCGACGTTGGTATGGGCAGGAAGAGATTCATCGTCCATAAAAGTTGAGTACTGACTATCAATATATTTTATATTGACGTTTCCAAAAAGAGATCCATCATCATAGTTCAGGCCCATTGATGCGCTCCATTTCGGAGCCCGAACTGCTATTTTCCCTGCTGTTGGCAGATAGTCGTTTCCAAAACGCAGATTGTTGTCTGTCGTAACATGGAGATATTCGCCTGACACATAGGGACGGAAATGATGCCAAGGGCGCGTGCCAATTTCAACATCGACACCACGGCCTGTCTCGCCGCCGGCATTGATGAAGGTGTTGACCGAACCGCCATTGATGATAGCTGCCGTGGAAATCTGTCTATTTGTAAAATTATAGTTGAAAAAAGATGCTGTGGCCATAATCTGTTTACCGGTATATCGATAACCGATTTCTTCCGATATCGAGAACTCGTTCTTCTGCTGATTATTGCCGGCGATCAGCAGGTTGCCTGTTGCTCCATTATAACTGTTGAACATTGAGTTCGCGGTGGGCATACGAAAAGCGGTATTCCCACTGAGGAAGATCTGATGTTCAGGCGTAAACTGGTAGCGGAAACCGACCTGAGGCGTCACCTGAAAAGCATTCTGGCCGACATTGGACTGTGGGCCGGGAATATAATTGTATCCTGGTCTGTGAATCCAGACAAATTTTACGCCAGCTTCTGCCAGAAGCTTGTCATTAAAGGCATTAATTTCATCACCGAGATAAAGGCCGTGCGTGTAGGTCTCAGTCAGCCAGTTGGTTGATTTGTATTCCGTACCATCTTTCAGATGGGCATTCGTGCTATAACTACCCAGCAGGGAGAGCGGAGAACCACTGGCGCTCACGCCGCCATAAGTGGTCTCGTAGGTCTGTCGTGTATAGTCGAACCAGTAGCCCGCTTTTACCGTATTGATCCCATGTTTCCACGAGGCTACTGCGTTGATACCAGGATGTTCGATATCAAAAGTCGTAGGTACATTAACGATGGTTGAGGCTCCATGAGAGGGCAGCCCGGACATGTCGAGTGTCACAGGGGTGTTACCGTAGAATGCAGCGCCGGAATTGGGCAGTGTGGCGCCGTAGGCGAACCCACCCCAGGAATGATAGAGATAAGGGGTCACATTGATTTTAAGGGTATTGTTCAGAAGACTGAGGTCTGTCGGTGCGCTGACAATCAGTGTCCCGGCATCTTCGCCATGGAGTTTGTAGTAGGTTGGGTTTGTTCCGGTAAACTGGTTGCTGTAGTTGTAATTGTTTCCATAAGTCCTGTATTGTGACATGGTCGGTGTCGTCAGCATATCAAGTCGGTAGTCGGTGTAGGCAACCACAAGCTTTGTCGTGCCGACCTCTTCCCAGTCTTTTTGCAGTTTGAAGTCGATGTGATCCCGACGGTAAGGCGACGCTGGTCCACGCCAGTTTTTTCCGAGAAGGTGCGAGTATCCGACATAAAATTTCACACCGGAATTGCCCAGTAAGCCGCTGTCGATTCGAACTGATTGTCTGTATGTGTCGTAAGAGCCGAATGTAGCGTTGATCTGGCCACCGAATTTGTCTGCCGGATTGCGGAGTGTCATTCTCGTAAGCCCGCCAGCCGCTCCGATCATAGGTGCTGTCAGGTCAACAGTTGTCGGTTGGAGACTTTCAGAATCGACATTGTCACCATCTGGATACTGAGACGGAATGGTCACATAGGTTCCGACATTGTTGAGGGGCGCTCCTTCCATAAGAAAACCGATTTCGTCGCCGTTGAGGCCACGGACAATGAAGTTTCCGGACTGCATGTTGTACGGGTCGGACATCGCAACATTCGTACCGGGAACCATGCGCAGAAGTTCATAAGATGAGGACGCTGGCGACTGGGCAGCAATAAAGTCGCGTGTAACGGTACTGATCGCAACCGTAGCCGTCTGTTTTTTCATAAGACCACCACCGACATCCCGGCCAGTAACGCCACTTGGTGTGTGATGAATCTGTGTGTTCACGACGATATTTTCCCCTTCTGCCGCCTGCACGGATGTTTTACGCGGACGAGATGGATGCGTTACGGCACCCTGAGATCGGGGTTTTCCTGTCGCTCGGACATGGCGGTGTTTTTCCGAAGGCGCCGCATGGCCCGTTTTCGGGACGGCGACGGAGGTTCCCGTCAGGATGAGAGACATGCCCGTTGTCAGGGACAACAGCGAGCGGCGTAGCGGCATGCGGAATGTCATCATCGCCTCATCAGATCAATGTGAGATACGGAATGTCCATATATGGAACAGGTGTCCATAACAGGATAGATAAGCGCATAATATTCTGTCAACGAAATGTTGTTAACAGAAAACGAATTATGCTTTCTTTTGCGTGAATTTTCTTGCCCCAGATGATATCTCAGGGAGAAAGTGTCTCTCAAAAATAGAAAACGTAAGTTATTTTAATCTAATTACTGAATTTACTGATGTTGTTTCTCGGTCTCTGTATCTCGAAAGACACAGAGGGTAATTGAGAGTGAAATGGTTTCGGTATCAGGACTGAAGCAATATGAATAAAAATGTGCGATCAGAATGGAGTCGAAATATTATTTTCTAAACCATCCCAGATAATATCATAGTTGCCAGATCATTGATTTTTTTGGACACAAATTTCTGAGCAAAAAGGCGGATGGCTTTGGCGTCCGTTTTTTGGTTTTCGGATCCACTGAGATCAAGCCCATCAGGGGCCTGTAACCGGCAGCCCATTCGAAACTATCCAAAAAAGACCAGTGATAATAGCCGCGAATATCGATTCCATCTGCAACGGCTCTCTCAAGGGAGGTTATTGCACGGCGGATATAATCCTGTCGTTCGGAATCGTTATCTGTTGCGACACCATTTTCGGTCACAATGACTGGACGTTGGGAGACGGATGCGGCATAGCGGCAGGCTCCTTCGACACATTCCGGATAAAACTCCCATCCCATCGTTGTGGAATGAGAGCCCGCTGGTGGCGGCACTGTACCGTGTGGCCCTGTCAGGCTACGTGTATAGACCTGCACACCGATAAAATCGCCTTTTTCCCGACAGGCATATAACCACGCATCGTAAATTTCAGCGCGTTTGTGGTCGCGCGCCGCAGGGTCTCCAATGGCCTGATCGTCCGTCATTGCAAGTGTCAGACCAAGAGGATATTGCCCGGGACCGCTCCTGATTACATCATAGGCCCGCCTCCACGCAGAGATCATCGCCGCTTCCACCCGTTGCGGATCTCCTGAGAGATAGTAACTGAAGGTCGGGGAGTGGCAAGCTCTGGCAGCCTGCGCAAGCATTGTGGTCTTTGCACGGTCGCTCAAGGGGTTTGCATGAAGAATCAGTTTGTGCAGATTTGGCTCATTGAAAACGGACGCCACACTGATGAGATGTCCGAATGACCGCGAGGAAAGCTCGCAGTAGCGTAGAAAATGATCAGCAGCATCTGGAGATTCCCAGCCGCCACTTGCTGCGAACCAGCGGGGACAGGCGAAGTGGCTGTAGGTGACGCAGGGAGCGAGATTGTTCTCATGACAGGCGCGCAGCATATCCTGGTAGTGCGCGATAGCCTCATGGGAGATGGTGCCCTGCTCCGGTTCTATGCGTGACCATTCAATAGAAAATCGGAAAGAGTTCAGGCCGAGTGAGGCGGCAAGGGCGATGTCCTGACGGTAGCATGCGTAAAAGTCATCTGCGCTGCCGCTATGTTCCTTGAAAATAGTTCCATTTACCTGTTCCAGAAGCCAGATATCGGCATTCGTGCTGTTGCCTTCTGTCTGGTAGCCAGACGTAGCTGCTCCCCAGAGGAAAGGAAGTGTCAGGCTTGCGGAATGGTGTTCTGCGTGAGCAAGGGAGGCAGAAGCCAGTAGGTTGCATGTTGTGCCGGACAGAAAGCCCCTGCGCGATAACGCTTTTGTTCTCTGCCTGTGTCGGGTCATTTACAGATCTAGAACAAGCCTGCCAGATCGGCAGCGCGATACGCAGATCATCATGGTCCTGTTGCTTTCTTTCTCACTTTTGCTCAGAACGCTGTCCCGGTGTTCCGGAATGCCGGATAGGACGCGGATCTCGCAACTCCCGCAAATCCCTTCTCGACAGGAAAGGGCTACAGGAATTCCGGCTTTTTCTAATACGTCGCCGATGCTTTCATCAGGAGGAATTTTGAAACTCTTGTGAGATTTCGCACACTCGACCTCGAAGCCTGCTTTCTTATCCGATTTAGCAACAGGTGCCGCGGCAAAGCGTTCCAGATGCACGCGTTCTTCCGGAAGATTTGTCGTTGCCGATTCAAAAGCGGCGAGCATGGGTGCGGGCCCACAGCAGTAAAAATCTGCGTTCGGGTGTGCGGTTATAATCGATGCAATGTCGAGAGGTGTCCCGGATTCGCTGTCGATATGATAGACATGCTCGCTGCTCATGGCGTCGATCTCTTTGGAGAAAGCGAGACGGGCATGGTCGCGTACAGCGTAATAAAGTAAGGGCTTATGCCCGAGCGTACGTAGCCGGTGCATCATCGACATCATGGGAGTGATGCCGATGCCGCCGGCGATTAAAACATAATCCTGAGCATTTTCGTTCAGTGCAAAATTGTTGCGCGGTTTGCTGATCTCGAACTCGGTGCCAATGCGCAGTATTTCGTGAATATAACGCGATCCGCCACGGCTGGCGGCATCTCTGGCAACGCCAACCACATAGCGTTCGGTCTCTGCAGGATCATTGCTCAGTGAATAGCTGCGAACAATTCCATTGGCGAGATGGAGGTCGATATGGCTCCCCGCCGTAAAGCGGGGCAGGGGAGCGTTATCCGGTGCGCGGAGTTCCAGGGAGACGATGTCTTTTGCCTCCCATTTCAAAACACAGGCGCGAACACGAAGAAGGTCAGCCATGGGCAGTGGTCTCAAGCTGCTGTTCGGCCTTCTGCTTCAGATATCGCCGCAGACGGACGAGACCAGCATCATGCTGATAGAGAATTTCTCTCTGGTTTGCCCCGGGCTCGTAATCTTCAATTAGAACACGGTCTTGTTCGAGAACGTGCCAGTGCCGCTTTTCCAGCCGGTTGCGATAAAGGAAACGCCACGCATCGCGCTGCCACCCCGAGACCTTGCGTAGACGCCAGAAGAAAACGGCGCTCCAGCCGTCCTGCATGGGAGAGACGCTGCCCAGAATCATGAAGTTTCCTCCAGGACCACCAGTTTTCGGATAGGGGATTTCAAGCTTGAGCCACATGGAGCCGATATCCATAAACTCGGTCCAATCGAAATTGATGTCGCGCTGACCTTCTTTTTCGAAAACAAACCCGGTGTCGGTCTCGACAATCTGGAAATTGGCGACAGCTTCACCTTCAGACATGGAGTGGGAATGATGATGCAGGAACGTGCCATGCATCGGGTCCATAACATTGTCGATCACATAACGATAATCGCCGCCCCATTCTGTATAGCACAGAAAATGACTGTATTCCGGATCTTCCAGTTCCGCTGGAACACGCAATGAGGTTGGCTCTGTGTCTTTCGTTTCTCCAACGAATAGAAATACCGCCCCACCACGCTCTTCCAGAGGGAAAGATCGGGTGGCTTTCATACCTTCCAGACGGCAGCCCGGGCTACCTGGAACCTTCACGGCGACGCCATGGGCGTCGACCTGAACGCCATGGTATGGACAGGCGATCCTGTCGCCAAGGGGAGTGCCCTGTGAGAGAGGGGCGCCGCGATGTGGGCAGTGATCTTCCAGCGCATAGGCGCGGCCGGTATGGTCGCGCCAGAGCGCGATCCGGAAACCGCAGCGATAGATGGAAACCGGGGTCGCCTTGACCTGATTAGACGGCAGCACGGCATACCACTGGTTGCGCAGACCGGTGCGCAGGCGGGTTTCAAGAGCTTCAGCGGAGAGGGTCATGACGGATTCCTGTTCCTGAAAGATATGTCAGGCGCCGAGCCGGGCCAGTTCATCAGCAAGAGAATGTTCAGTCCAGTTTCTGCCATCGGGTGCCGGAATATCCCGCTCGATCATGACAGGAATAATCTCCGCGAGTGTTGTTGCACCCCTGGCGAAGGCGGCTTCCAGAGCGTCGCCAAGCATGTTTTCATACGGATCAGGCTCGTGCGTGCGCGTCTGCCAAGTTTCATTGTAGGGAACAAAAGGTTTTTTCATCGCGAAATTCTCCTGAACAAATTCGTTGTGTGGAGCAAAACGCCCTTTTGACCATATATGGTCTTCGTGGCCAATATAGGACATTATTACGATGTCGGAAGGTAAAAAGCAAGTGCAGTTTGCCTCTCCTGTGTCATTGTCAGTCTATTCCTCAAGCGGAATCCCTGTGTAAAATGGGCACCATGATTCATGACGACAATGGCGGGATGCCGACCGACACATCTGATGAGGACCGCTATATCGTTCCCGGCCTGATTCGGGGGCTGGCGATCCTTGAAGGATTTTCCGCGGACAATCCGGAACAGAGCCTTGCCGGAATTACCCGTGACACTGGTCTGCCGCGTGCAACTGTGTTCCGGCTCCTGCACACGCTGGAAGCTGCGGGATATCTGCAACGCAACGCTGCTCGTCGAACGTTCCGGCTTGGGAACCGTGTATTGCGTCTGGGCTATAATGCTCTGTCTGACCGCAATCTGGCTGAAATCGCTACACCAGTTCTTGAACGACTTCGTGATCAGACTGGGTGTACCACGCATCTTGTGGTGCGGGAGGGTATAGACGTTGTCTATGTTGTGCGTTGTCAGGGGGCCACGCCGGAAAACAGCCTGATTGGCGTTGGGACGAGGCTCCCGGCCCACGCTACTGTCATCGGGCGCACCCTGCTGGCCCACATGCCGATGGCAGATGTGGTGCGGCTTTATGATGGGTATCACTTTCCTACCTATACCGATGCGACGCCCACTGACCTTGGAACTCTTGTCGCCCAGCTGGAAGCCGATCGGCCACAACGCAGTCTGGCGAGTTGGGGCTATTTCGAACCCAATGTCGCAAGTATCGCCGCGCCCGTCCGCAACCGTGCCGGTATTGCAGAGGCTGCCGTCAACGCCATCTGCTCTCTGGATGCGTATGACAGGGCCGTGCTGGAGGATGTGGTGCGCGTGCAGGTGGAAGCCGCTGCGGCTGAAATTTCGGCTGCGCTGGGCTATCAGGCCTAAGGGAGATTCAGGTCGAGAGTGCATTGGTCAGTGCGGCCTGAAATTGTTCCGGTGCCTGTAAGTAGGACGCGTGGCCAGCACCTTCAATGACATGAAGTCTGGCCCGCGGAAAAATAGATGCCAGTTCGCGAACTTTCTTAAGCGGAATAATGACATCTTCTTCCGCGCCTATCAGGTGGAGTGGGCCGTTCCAGTGTGCCAGATCGGCGGTGAGGTTTCCGCAGGCCAGAAGATGCACTGCGTCACGATAACCGGCGACTGAAACGCGGCCCATTGCAGCCACGGCGTCGGCAAGTATTTCCGGGGGGGCGCCTGATGCTAGCGTGCGTGGCGCACGGCGCACGGCCATTCCGGCCGGGCCAAGATGGCTGATGTCGTCGATGCGGGCCTGCATGGCCGGAAGTAGTGACTCTCCTGCCTTCTGCCCATAACCGCGCGCCGGGCTGGAAAGTACAAGAGTGCTGACGCGTTCGGGGCGGGTAATGGCAAATCGAGTGGCGGTGAGTGCCCCCAGTGAATGTCCCACCAGTACACAGCGGCTGATGCCGAGCGCGTCTAGCCCTTCGGCCAGCCGTGTAGCCCAGACGTCAGGATCGCCTGGCAGGGCATTGTCCGCCAGAGGCGTGCTACCCGCATAGCCCGGTGCATTCCACGCCAGAACATGTCTGTGCGGCGCAAAGGCGTCGATCTGCTTCTGCCACAGCAAGGCATCTGATCCGATTCCATGCAGAAGAACAAGGGCAGGCGCATCCTGATCGCCTGCCTCGATCCAGCTCAGCACGTCTTCCGGGCCATCCGCTCGGCGGGTGGTACACGTTCTGCTGCTCATTTCGCGGCAGGCTGGTAGTCCGGATCGCCTGCGAGAGGCGAGCCAATGGCGACAAAAACCGTGGCCGCATTGACATCGTCATTCCGGAAATAACGTGCTTTTCCGGCGGGGGAAACAAACACGTCTTTCGGGCCGATCTGACGTTCGATTGTTTTTCCGTCTTCCTCCCAGCCGACAGTAATGTGCCCGTCGAGAACAAGCCACGCCTCCTCACAGTCTCGCGTATAGGGCCTCACTCCCACACCCGGCGGGATCAGGAACATTTCCTTTCGCGCTGTGGATGGGGGGGCTGCTCCGTCACCAACATAAATCTTTTTGCCGAATCCGGCAGCGGTCCACGTTGTGGGTTGCTCGTCATAACGGACGACATAATGTGCCATCATGCGCTGCAGGGGGTGTTGTCCTTCCGGATCAATCTTCAGGACTTGCCCATCCCGTGCGCCAAAAGAGGCGGCCAGATCCGCGTCCACATCCTTGGGGTGATAGAGATAACGGGGCGGCAGCGGTTTGCCGACGCCAACCATGACCGACATGGTGACCGGCGTGACCCCCGCATTACGAAAACCGTGAGGAATATCACGGGCGTTCAGAATCATGTCTTTCGATCCGAGTGGCGCTTCAACTACTACGCCATCTTCTTCCCATCCCACGGTGAGGACGCCGTCGATCACCAGAAAGGCTTCCTCAATCTCATGTGCGTGACATGCGGCGTATTTGCCGGGATGCTTGTAGAGCAGGCTCAGTGTAAAATGTTCGGGTTTGAGGGTTTCAGTGTCGTTGACTTTCGGTGAGCCCCCTGAGCCGATAAACCGCATCTGGGCTCGTTCAAGATCAGCGAAGCCGCGATTAGAGGGGAAGGCGTCCCAGTCAAAGGTTTTTTCGGCAAACCTGAGGACATGGCGACAGAAATCACGGTTGAGGGAAGGTAGATTTTTGGTGAGCCCTGACATGGGAAAGCTCCTGATGAATGACGTGCTGTATAGTCGTTTTGCCGCACATCTATCTTGCTTCGGAATGATTATTTCATATGACAAACATTCTAAGTGATTCAAGTGAAAATATCTCTGTAATCAAGATTATTTTCCTAGTAAGTAGAAAATGTGAACAAAATCAGGATAAAAATACTCTTTTTGTTTTATATATGAAACATGAAAGGATGATTATGGCTCTTTGTGGTATCGATGCGGTGATCTTCGGTGTGCAGGATATGGAGGCTGCTCTGCGTTTCGTGCGTGACTGGGGGCTCCATGAAAAATCCGTTATGTCAGATCAGATTATTTTCGAAACGCGTGATGGGTGTGAGGTCATCGTGAAACCGGTGGATGCACCAGATCTTCCTGCCGCGATCGAAAGGGGCAACACCGTGCGGGAAGTCGTGTGGGGCGCGCAGGATCAGGCTGCGCTGGATGACACACTTGCACGTCTGGGAGACGCCGTTTCGATTGGTGCTGATGGTCTGGCGCGTGCAACTGACCCGAATGGGCTGTCTCTAGTGTTCCGGGTAACGCAACGACAACTCGTGACAGGAAAACCGACAATGCCGAATGCTCCCGGTGCGTATCATCGCATTGACACACGGGGGCCGGTCATTACGCAGGCAAATCCGATCCAGATCGGTCACATCGTGTTATTCGGAGCTGATTTCGCAGCTATGCGGGCATTCTATACCGAACGGCTCGGCTTTGTGGTGAGTGATGAATATCCAGGTCATGGCTGCTTCATGCGCTGTCAGGTAAAAGGAGGGCATCATAATCTTTTTGTCCTGAACCGTCCCGGCAAGGCAGGGATCAACCATGTTGCATTTACCCTGAATGACATCCATGAAGTCGTTGGAGGTGGGCTCGCCATGAGCCGTAAAGGCTGGAAGACCGAGATCGGTCCGGGTCGGCATCCTATTTCATCAGCCTATTTCTGGTATTTTGAAAATCCTCTGGCAGCACCTCTGGAATATTATGCGGATGAGGATTACTGCACTGAAGCGTGGGAAGCGCGTGTCTGGGAGCGTCGGCCGGAAAATTTTGCCGAATGGGCTGTCGCCGGTGGTATAGATGGTGAGACACGCCGCCAGAAAATAGGCGGCCAGGATAGCAGTCGTGGCCACAAAAAATAAGTCATATTAAAGCTTTCTGACGTTGACTTTCCTGTGGTGTGGCTGTTCTGATTTCTTACTGAAATAGTGCAACAGGGTGACTGAGTTTTAGCCACGTTCTCGTCTGTTTTGCTATAGGGGAAAGGGCCTGATGGAGAGTATCAGGCTCTTATTTGACATAGTCACGACGACACGTCAGTCTTTCGTGTCGTCGTGCTTTTATACGTTTCAGGAGCCGCTCGGAACGGCTCGGCCGGTCCGATAGCGAACAAACAGCATGACCAGTCCCGCCAACAGGTAGGGTGTCAGAAACATTATCAGTGCCCCGCGTATATTTGCAGAGAAATTATCTCCCATCGCAACGACAAAAATGTATCCGGAAACTGATGCGCCAAGATAATAAACGGTGAGCAGCATCCCGATTGCAAGAGATGCCCGCGCTGCTGGGGCCTGTTCGCGCGAAAGTGCATAACAGTTTCCGTAAACGCCACCAACACCAGTGCCGTAGATCAGCGAAAGTACGATGGCGCTGACAGGATGCAGGGGCCAGAGAAACAGAACTGCGCCGGAAATACCTGTGAGAACGGATAGAATACCGATTCCCGTGCGACGGTCGCTACGGTCCAGAAGAAGGCCGATGGGAATGCCGCCGAGAACATTGCCGATTCCGAAGCAGCCAAATGCAAATGATGCTTGTTCCGGAGACAGGTGCTGCCCGACCCGCGCATAGGTTTGAAACAGAGACATATAAGCGTAGCAGCATAGACCGTTTACAACCGCCAGCGAGTAGGTAGCGAGGAGTCCTGGTGCGAAAAGCCACGACCAGTTTGGTGCCGGAGCGATGCCCGTATGCTCGGTCTGCAATTTCCGTGGAACAAGAAAGAGCAGGCAGAAACCAGCCATGACTCCGAATAGCCCCATAACCTTGAATGGAAAACGCCAGTCACCGCCGCCAAAATGCTGAAGGAAGAGAACAGCGCGTGGTCCGACGAACATGCTGAGGCCAAAAATTGTCGTGGCTCCTCCGATCGCTGTCCCGCGCCAGCGGGGGAAGAGAGCTACGATGAACATGAATAGAGCAATGCTGAAGATGGATTCTCCAGCACCTGTCGTAAGACGTCCAACAAGAAGAACGGGAATATTTCCTGCGATTCCTGAAATCAGAGTGCCAGTCGAAAATAGCAGGGTGCTGAATCCAAGGGCGCGGCGCAGACCGAGACGCGAAACCAGAAAACCGGCGGGTAGAGACAGAACGGCAATGCCGAGCGTAAAAATACTCGCCATCAGTCCCGCTGTTCGTTGGTCAAGGTCGAGTGCTTTTCGCAAATCGACCAGTTCGACTGGCATCACGAGACGATCCCAGCCATAAAAAACATAGGTTGCTGCTATCAATGCAATGACAGGGATCAGCGCGCCGGTTTTTGTAAAATTGGCGTCCGTTTTATGAAAAATCCCGTCTCCAGATTCAGAATCAGTGCTCGGCATGATGCCTTAATCCTTAATAATTACGGATACGGTCCGATATTGCGATCAATGCCCGATACGATGGCACTGTCAACGTACAGATCATTTGACACAACCGAAACGATTTAGTAAACCAAATAAGGATCATATGACCATATATGACCATTCTGCTTTTAAAGGCCAAGATCGCCTGGCGAAAGGAAACAGCTTCATGCTCGCCGCACCATTTAGTCTTGCCGGTCGTCGCATCGTGATTACCGGCGGTGCGCGTGGACTGGGAGAAGCTATTGCCGAAGCCTGTGCAGCAGCAGGCTCCGAACTCTGGCTCGCCGATATCCTTGAAGAAGCAGGTCGGCAGACCGCCGATCGGATTTCTGAAAAATATGGTGTGCCTGTCTATTTTTCTTGCGTTGATCTGGCCGGTCCTGACTCGATTGAGGCATTCGCCGGGGTGGTTAAGGAAAAATGGGAAAACGTCGACGGGCTGGTGAATAACGGCGCCATTGCAACGAATGTTGGGGGCAAAAATTTTGAGGATGTTGATATCGCGCTGTGGGACCGGGTTCAGGCAGTGAACGTACGGGGTACCTGGTTGATGACGCGTGCGCTTAGTCCGCTGTTCTCGGCGCATGGGCGGATTGTCAATATTGCTTCCGATACTGCGCTGTGGGGTGCACCACGCCTGCTGGCTTATACTGCCAGCAAGGGTGCAGTCATTGCCATGACACGCTCGTTGGCACGTGAGCTTGGTCCAAGAGGAATCGGTATTAGCGCTGTTGCCCCTGGTATCGTGCGGACAGAAGCCACAGAGTATGTTCCAAGGGAACGTCACAATCTTTATGAAAATGGCAGAGCTGTCCCTGGTCCGCAAAATCCGGAAGATATTGTCGGCGTTGTCGCCTTCCTGTTGAGTGAGCCTGCTTTGTCATTGACCGGTCAGGTTCTACCGGTCAATGCGGGTTTTGTTTTCACCTGATTATAGCGGAAGGTCAGATCAACATGTCCGGTTCAGAAAGCAACAGTGACGAAAGCAGTTACACCTCCCCCCCTGTCCAGCGTGCGGCTAAACTACTTAGATACATCGGAGAAGGGGGCTCTCTGGTAAATATCAGGGCGGCTGCCGCCACGTTGGGGATCAGTCGGACTACACTCTTGCGCCTTTTACATACGCTGGAGATCGAACGTTTTATTGAACGTGTGCGTGAGGGTGAATACCGCATCGGCATTGGTCTTGTCAGTCTGGTTGGAGAAAGTGCTTCCGGGCAGGATCTCGTGCGTATCGCTCTGCCAGTTGTTACCAAATTGGCTGAAAAAACGGGCCTTTCTGCTCATCTCGGCGTGCTTGATGGTCGGGAAGCTGTATATCTTGCGCGTCGTGTTCCTAATGTGCCACTCGCCAGTAATATCTCGGTTGGCTCACGTGTAGGCGCACATGCCACGACCCTCGGACGGGCTATTCTCGTATGGATGGACCCTGAAGAAGTCAGAAAGCTCTATGAAGATCGTCCTCTCGGGCAATACACGGATCGTACACCCTCTTCGTGGGCTGCATTGGAGGAAACGCTACGTAAGGAGCGAAAGCTCGGTTATTCAGAGAGCGACGGGTTGTATTCGGATGGCGTCAGCTCCTTTGCTGCTCCGATTTTTGACAAGACTGATCGTGTAATCGCGTCCGTCAATGTAACGGGGCCAACAGTATTTTTTGAAATGACTGATGGACGGCGTGCCAAAATTGTCAGTGCTGTTCTCGATGCTGCGAAAGAAATCTCGTTACGTCTCGGATGGCGTGAAAACGCCTCCGGAAAATTGCACGCCACTTCATAGGAGAATGACATGGATATTGGCCTGCGAGGGAAAGTTGCCGTTGTTACCGGTGGAAGTTCAGGAATAGGCCTTGCGACAGCTCGTGAACTTCTTGATGAAGGCATGGCGGTTGCAATCTGTGGCCGTGATCCTGCGCGTCTTGAAGATGCTCGGGTTTCCCTTGCAGAACATGGAGACGTGCTGGCCCGACAGTGTGATATTCTGGATAAGACGGCTGTCCTGGCGTTTCGGGATGCTGTTCTTGCATGGCGTGGTTCATGTGATCTCCTTGTGAATAACGCCGGACAGGGCCGCGTATCGACATTCTCGGATACAACGGATGATGCCTGGCGCGAGGAACTGAATCTAAAATTTTTTAGTCAAATAAATACAATACGTGCCTTTGAAGAGATGCTGAGAGCCTCAGATCAGGGTGCGATTGTTGCGGTGAATTCCCTGCTGGCTTACCAGCCAGAGCCGCATATGGTCTGCACATCAGCAGCGCGTGCTGGTGTGCAGAACCTCCTGAAGTCCCTGGCCGGGGAGTTTGCCCCTGTCATTCGGGTCAACTCGGTTGTCGTTGGTCTGATCGAATCAGGTCAGTGGGACCGTCGATTTGCTGCACGTGAAGACAAATTGACTGGTCGTGATGAGTGGTTTTCTGACTTAGCCCAGAAAAAGCATATTCCCATGGCGCGACTGGGTCTTCCGACGGAAGTTGCCCGTGCAATCGCTTTTCTCGGATCTCCGGCAGCGTCCTTCACAACGGGTGCCCAGATCGAAGTATCCGGCGGTCTTTCCCGCCATATTTGACGGAATTTGAAGCATGATTCATGACACGAAACAGGATGCACGCGAGCCTGGAACTCCGGTATCGAAAATAATGCCGGTCGGTGACCTTGTTGCCACATGGCTTGCCGAAATTGGTGTAAAGGTCGTTTTCGGCGTGATCTCCATTCATAACATGCCAATGCTTGATGCTATTGCGCGGCATGGGCGTATTCGCTTCGTGCCGGCCCGAGGTGAGGCTGGAGCCATGAATATGGCTGATGCCTATGCCCGTACTACGGGTGGTCTTGGTGTCGTGTTCACCAGTACCGGAACAGCGGCTGGGAATGCAGCAGGAAGTCAGGTCGAGGCATTGACGGCCTGCTCTCCCATACTTCACATCACGACCCAGATTGACCGTCCTTTTGTTGATCGTGATCGTGCGCCAATTCACGATGTGCCACGTCAGCCCGAAATGTTGCGCGGCGTTTCCAAGACCGTGCTGCGTGCCTGGTCGGCGGCTTCTGTCATAACCACGCTTGCCGCAGGCGCTTCGGCCGCTCTGAGTGCGCCATCGGGGCCTGTCTCGGTTGAAATTCCGATCGACGTGCAGAGAGAAGAGGCAAAAGTGCCTCTGGTCTGGCCCAAACCTCGTAAGGTTGGTGTCTCACCGGATAAGGCAGCGGTGGACTGCCTTGCAGAACTGCTTTGCAAAGCTCGGCGTCCTGTATTCTGGTTTGGTGGAGGTGCCCGGGCGTCTCAGGCTCAGGCTTCCGAGTTGTTGAAGCGTGGTATTGCTACGGTCACCAGTACGAACGGGCGTGCCACCGTTCCTGAAAATGCTTCAGGATCTCTTGGTGCTTTTAATATGATACCGGAAGCGCAGGAGTTTTACGAATCATCTGACCTTATGGTGGTTGTGGGGTCACGTCTCAGGGGTAATGAGACACGCAATAATGAAATGCGACTTGGACGCACTCTTGTCCAGATAGATGCCGATGCCAGTCAGGGTGCGCGCAATTATCCTGTCGATCTTTTTATCCACGGAGATGCGTCCGAAACACTCTCTCTTCTACTCGAAAAACTTCCAGAGCGTCTTGATGTAGATAAGGCACTTTCTACCGATGCAGGGAAGGTTCGGGAGAGAGGGGAGGAAAACCTTCGCGCCGCTCTAGGCCCCTATGCCGTGGTTGCTGACACACTCAGGAACTATGTATTCGACCGCAAGCTGGCTTTCGTCCGGGACGTGACCATTTCCAATTCGACATTCGGTAATCGCTATGTGAGCCTTGCTGCTCCGAATCTTGGTGTACATGCCCTTGGGGGTGGTATCGGTCAAGGTATTGCCATGGCTATCGGTGCAGCCCTTTCGGGGGCCGCTCCCCGAACTGTCTGTCTCGTGGGTGACGGCGGAGCCATGTTATATATTGGCGAGCTGGCAACTGCGGTTGAGGAAAAAGCCGGTATTGTCTTTGTTCTTATGAATGATCAGGGTTACGGTGTTATCAGGAATATTCAGGACGCGCAGTATGGCGGGCGGCACTGTTATACTCTGTCCACAATTCCTGATTTTGCTCAGATCGCAGGGGCAGTTGGTCTTCCGCATCGCCGTATTTCCGATATTGCCTTGTTTCATGATGAATTTGTTGCTGCACTCGACGTACAGGGGCCTGTTCTTCTTGAGGTGGATATGACGGCAATCGGTCCTTTTGCAAAGAGCTTTGCCGGGCCACCGGCGGGCGCGGCTGGAAAACCGGTAACATGATCGTAAAAGATTTACATCTTGGCCTGATCGGTTGCGGCGCGATGGCCGCTACTGTAGGTGCAGCGCTGACTGCTGCCGGTATTCGCATCAGCCGTCTTTCTGTTCTGGTGCGTCCCGGACGGGAGGCTGTTGCACATACAGCCTTGGCAGAATGGAATATTAGCGGCGCTCTCCGGACCGTTGTCACAACGCCCGAAGAACTGATTGCCTGTATGCCTGATATTGTTGGGGAGTGTGCTTCTCAGGATGCTGTTGCATCTTGCGTACCGCCTCTGCTTGCCGCTGGGATCGAGACAGTGATTGCCTCTGTCGGTGCACTGGCCAACCCAGACGTCTTTGCCGTAATCGCAAAGGCTGGCCCAGGGAAACTCCATGTTGCGTCTGGTGCGGTCGCTGGCATGGATGGGCTTGAGGCGGCCCGGCTTTCCGGTCTTTCCGAGGTTATCTACACCGGACGTAAGCCGCCATCGTCCTGGCCCGGTGGCGGAACTGATTATTCTATTATTTTCGAAGGGAGCGCACGGCAGGCAGCGCTAAAATTTCCAAAAAATGCCAATGTCGCTGCTGCTGTAGCCTTGGCCGGGCTCGGTTTTGATCGGACACAGGTTCGTCTGATTGCTGATCCGGCATGTGCTAACAATATTCATGAGATTTCGTTTGTCGCTGGTTGCGCTCGGGGCGCTTTCCGCATGGAAGGCCTGCCCTCTCCGAGTAATGCGAAAACCTCGCTGACCGCAGGATATAGTGTCGCGAACGCTGTTCTGAACGCCGTAAGTCCCGCGCTTCAGGCCGTATAAAAGGATAGAGTGTGATGTCTACGCAAGAGTCCGTAACGGGTTTTACGACAGCCGATCTGCCAGACGGTCATATCTTCGTGGCAGGTGCTTTCCGGGAAGGACGCGGGGCTGAAATCGAATCTCGTTTTCCTGCTGATAATAGCTTGAACAGAGTCATGCGCGAGGCGGGGCCGGAAGATCTTGCTGAGGCCATGGTTGCCGCACAGAAAGCTGCGGCCAATCCAGGGTGGCGTGATCTTTTGCCGCATCGTCGGGCTGATTATCTTTACAGAATTGGTCAGGGGATTGCAGAGAATGCAAACAGGATTTCTTATATTCAAAGCCGTGATACCGGAAAAACGCTTCGTGAGACTTATGCGCTGGCAATGAGCGCAGCGGGCACGTTTCGTTATTTTGCAGCGGCTTTGGAGACGATGGAAGAATCGATCACGCCATCGCGCGGACCGTGGATGACTTTTTCACGTTATGAGCCGATTGGTGTTGTCGCCGCGATTACGCCATGGAACTCACCCATTGCAAGTGACGCGCAGAAGGTTGCTCCGGCACTTGCAGCGGGTAATGCGGTAGTTCTGAAGCCAGCGACCTGGAGCCCGCTTGTTGGTCTGGAGTTTGCCCGTATTGTCTCGGAAGCTGGCTTGCCACCGGGGCTGCTCTCCGTTCTGCCTGGGGGCGGACAGACCATCGGAGACGGTCTGGTCAGTCATCCTGCGACAGGTCGGATTTCGTTTACAGGTGGCACGAAAGTTGGTCATGCCATTGCGGAGAAAGCTGCGCAGCGTCTTGTGCCTGTCTCGCTCGAACTTGGTGGAAAGTCTCCCACCATCGTCTTTCCCGATGCTGATATGGATCAGGCTCTCGCAGGTATTCTTTACGGGATGTTCTCTTCTTCTGGTCAGTCCTGTATTGCTGGCTCAAGATTGTTCATCCATCGTTCCATTTATAAGAGCTTTCTTGAGCGTTTGGTGGCGGCGACAAAAGAGCTGAGGGTGGGCCATCCTTTCGATCCTAATACGCAGGTTGGCCCTTTGATCCACCCGGCTCATGTCACAAGTGTTGCCCGGTGGGTAGATGTGGCTCGCTCGGAAGGTGGGCGCATTTTGACCGGTGGTGCGCGGCCGGTCGGTGATGCCTATAAAGAGGGATACTATTATCTGCCAACAGTTATAGACGGGGTGGATAATAAGGCGACCATTTGCCAGGAAGAGGTGTTTGGACCGGTTCTGGTTGCAATGTCATTCGATACTGAAGACGACGTTATTCGCATGTCTAACGACAACCAGTATGGCCTTGCGTGCGGTATCTGGTCACAGGATATCGGGCGTGCCATGGCAATCGGGAAAGCGATTACTGCCGGTACTGTCTGGATCAACACCTATAAACAGTTCTCTATTTCAACGCCCTTCGGCGCGGATAAGGAAAGCGGTATTGGGCGGGAGAAAGGACTGGAAGGTCTCCGGGCTTATATGCGCCAGAAATCGTATTATCTTGGTGATCCCGGCGTGTATCTGCCTTGGGCTCTGCCGGCAATGAAAGACAGAGAGGTGTAATGAAAGGGCGACGTTTGCGATCATTCTTCCGCGTCTGCATCTCTTCGCGCACATAACGTTCGACCAGTTCGCGGACAGTCTGACGTTCCAGCGGTCGCGTGTCCTCAAACTGTCCGAGTTCCAGTTTGGCGGACGTCGCGTCCAGCCAGCGCCGGGCCAGTTTGGCCGAGCCGAAGGTTTGATGGATCCGCTCTCCGCCTGCGATACGCTTGCGGGCCCGATACTGGTCCTTGCCGCGATATTCAACTCCGGCGGGGAGTGGACGGCCTGTCGCAGGATCAATTTTAGCAGAAGTGATTCGATCTTTCATGGTGAGCCTCACTTGGGCCCAGCATAGCCTTTTCATGGGCCCATTGGGACCATGTGCTTATCGTCTTTTTTTGGCGATGGGCCCGAGGTGGGCCCAAAAGCAGTCAATCATTCCGCGACCAAAACTCTAAGTCATTGGAAAGATTGGTGTCCCGTACGGGATTCGAACCCGTGTTGCCGCCGTGAAAGGGCAGTGTCCTAGGCCTCTAGACGAACGGGACAAGAGGCTGCGTTGGGCCTTGATCTAGAGGGGTTTTCAGGGAGCGTCAAGGAAGTTTTTTGGTTTTTTTGATTTTTTTTATGAGGGCGGATATCGCACCGCAAAAAAGCCAGAGAACGTGTCGCTTTTTGGCTCAGTGGGGTGTTGACTAACGTAGGATAAGCCGGGATCTGCGCTGGTCGCTGGTCGCTGGTCGCTGGTCGCTGGTCGCTGGTCGCTGGTCGCTGGGGATAGGGGTAGATCGGTGTGGTGTGCCGGTGCGGGACTCGCTTTGTAGCGGATATGAGCCTCTAACTGGGGAAGAGGGCTGCATGCAGCAGTGTGAACGCAGAGAACGTGCTGGGCGTGGGTGGTTGGCTATTATGCGCCTTCTGGTGTGCGTTCTCTCTGGCTGGGGCTGCGCTGGGGCCAGTAGCGTGCAGGCTGCGCCGGGAGAGGCTTCTGCGACGCACAGGGCGGTGCCTGATCACATTGCCCGGTGTGACCTTACGGCAGGGCGTCCGGCTTTTTGTGGAGAGCCCTATAGCGGGCAGGCGGTGCTGCCGGAGGATGGGGAGTATCATCTGTGCGATGTGACCCTCGGCTCGGCACGGTTTTGTGCCGGGCTTTACACAGGGCGCGCGGTTATCCGGCAGGGTGGGGGAGGTTATGCGCGGTGTGACCTGACACTGGGGCACGTCACGTTTTGCGAAGGGCCTTATACAGGAACGGCGATTATCCCGCAGAGCGCAGAATAACCGCCGTTTGTCACAGCCCGCCCGGTGCGTGAAGGCACCAGATGAACGGCATGTTAGTTCTTGGAGCCGTTCAGACCACGGAACGTCAGCATCGGGCCAATATCCGGGTCCTTGCCATAAAAAGCATGGAACATCGGGCCGTAATCCTGCGTATGACCGCGGGAGAGGATCATGTCACGGAAGCGTTCGCCATTCTTGCGTGTCAGGCCGCCGTTTTTCTCGAACCATGCGAACGTGTCATCATCCAGCATTTCCGTCCACAGATAGGCGTAGTAGCCCGCTGAATAGCCATTGGACCAGATGTGCAGGAAGTAGCTGGAGCGGTAGCGGGGCGGCACCAGATCGGTCTCCAGCCCCATTTTGCCCAGAGCGGATTTTTCAAAGACATCTACATCCTGCTTTGGCGCATCGGCTCCAAGGCTGTGCCAGTCCATGTCGAGTTCCGCCGCACTGACGACTTCACCTAGGCGATACCCCTGATTAAAGGTGGCGGCTTTTTTCAGCAGCGCCACCAGACTGGCGGGCATGGGCGCGCCGGTTTTGTAGTGGCGGGCATAGTGGGCCAGCACCGTGGCGTTCAGCGCCCAGTGTTCGTTAAACTGTGAGGGAAATTCCACAAAGTCCCGTGCCACGGAGGTGCCGGAGATAATCGGGTAGGTCTGCTTGGCAAACAGACCATGCAGGGCATGCCCGAATTCGTGGAACATGGTGGTCACATCATCAAAGCTGATCAGTGCCGGTTCGCCCTGTGCCGGTTTGGTGAAGTTGCCGACGTTATACACAACCGGCTTGGTGCCCAGCAGAGCAGACTGCCCCACAAAGTTGGACATCCATGCGCCGCCGTTCTTGTTGTCCCGCTGGAAGTAATCGAAATAGATCAGGCCGAGTTCGGACCCGTCCTTATCAAACACTTCAAACACCATGACATCCGGGTTGTAGGTCGGGATATCCGTCCGGCGCTTGAAGGTGATGCCATACAGGCGGTTGGCCGCAAAAAATACGCCATCCTGCAGAACCGTGTTCAGCTCGAAATACGGTTTGACCTGATTTTCATCAAAGTTCAGACGGGCCTTGCGCACCTGCCCGGCATAGTAGGACCAGTCCCACGGCTTGAGCTGGAAGGACGCGCCGCTTTTGGTGATAGTGGCCTGAATGTCAGCCGCTTCACGCTTCTGTTCCGCGGCAAGAGCCGGGACGATCTGCGCAATAAAGCTGTGGACGGCTTCCGGCGTTTTAGCCATCTGGTCCGCCAGCACATAAGCTGCATAGTTCTTGTAGCCAAACAGGGCGGCTTTCTGGGCGCGGAGCTGGGCGATGGTGGCAATGGTGTCACGCGTATCGCCATCACCGCCTTTTTCAACGCGGGTCCAGGACTGTTCAAACAGGGCCTGACGGGTTTCACGGTCCGTCAGGCTTTCCAGAGCGGGCTGCTGCGTGGTGTTCTGCAACGGCAGAAGCCATTTGCCGTCAAGCTTGCGCTCTTTGGCGGCGGTCAGGGCTGCCGTGATGGCGGCATCATCCAGTCCGGCCAGCTTTGCTTTATCTGAGACAATAAGGGCAGAGGCTTTGGTGCCAGCCAGCAGCTTCTGCTGGAATACGGTTTCCAGCTTTGACAGGCGGGTGTTGAGGTCCCGCAGTTTTGCCTTGTCACCATCAGACAGTTGCGCACCGGCCTGCACGAAGTTCTGATAATAGACATCCAGAGCCTGCTTCTGCTCTGCGTTCAGCCCCAGTGTGGCTTTGCGGGCGTGCAGGTACTGTACGCGTGCGAAGAGCTTCGGGTTGAGGAAAATGCTGTCCTGATGCGCGGACAGTTTCGGCCCCACCACTTCCTGCACCTTATCCAGAACCGGATTGGTGTTGGCGGAGTAGACACCGCTGAAGGTTTCCAGCGTGCGATCCAGCAGGCGGCCTGAACGCTCCATGGCGGCAATGGTGTTCTCGAATGTCGCCGGTTCTGAACTGTTGGCGATTCGGTCCATTTCCTCGGCCTGTTCGGCCATGCCCTGCTCCAGCGCGGGCTGGTAGTCTGTATCCTTGATCAGATCAAAGCGGGGGGCGTGATAGGGCAGAGTGCTTTCTGCGGCAAACGGGTTGGAGGCCGCCAGCGTTGCGGCGGTGGCAACAGCACTCCAGCCTGCCAGACAGGTGGCGGCTGTTGCGGCGTAAAGCCAGGGACGACGGGTCATTCAAACTCTCCTTAAAAGCCCCGCAACGCGCCAGAGGCCTGCCGCGCAAAAGGGTAGGGTCTTCACGGTTAGGAGGGGGGAGACGGGCGAGTCAAGAAAGCTCTGTGGCATCCGGGTCACAGAAAGAATGCTATCAGAATGATTTTTCTTTTCGGAAAGAAAACATTGATTCAGAAGATATTTTTGTTCGTTCATGAGTCAATTTAAGACACAAAGTGATATCGTTACGATAGTGGTGTGTTTAAATTGCCGCATGATTTTAGAAAAGGTTTTCATATCGAAATTTAAGCGTGACATGCGCCGGGGGGTTTCCTAATCCGGTGACACGATACGTCATTAAAATGTCACATCTTGCGGGAAGCCCCTATGTCTCATACTGATCGCAGAAAGAAGCGCCTGCCGCTTTCTTTCTCCCTCCTTTATGCATTGCCGGTTTTTGCTGCGGGTGCTCCGGTTCTGGCGCAGGCTGCTGTTACCAGCCCGTCGTCCGAAACACGGGCCGCAGCCCCTAAAAAGGTCAGCGTTCATAAAGTGCGCGCCGGTAAGGCCACGGCGCAGAAGACCAGCACCCAGACGCTTGCTCCGCAGACGGTCCGTAAGCAGAACGTCGTGCAGGCACCGTCTTCTGCCAGAACTATTCAGCAGGCACGTGGTGCAGGAGCCTCTGCCGCTGGTGGGACTGAGACTGTGGAAGTTACGGGCTCCTATCTGCGTCAGGGCCGTAACACCAGCCCGAACCCTGTGCAGATCATCACGTCCAGAGAAATTCAGCAGACCGGCATTACCAATGTGGGAGACTTCCTGCAGCGTATGCCGTCCATTGGTTCCAGTGGCACAGGCAATGCTGATACAAACGGTGGCGACGGCGTTGGCTGTGTGGACCTTCGTAACCTCGGTAGTAGCCGGGTTCTGGTGCTGATTGATGGTAAGCGCGTCACACAGACCGGGATGAGTGGTGGTTCCTGTGTGGATATGAATACCATCCCCGTGATGGCAATTCAGTCTATCGAAATTCTGAAAGATGGTGGCTCGGAACTGTACGGTGCTGATGCCGTGTCTGGTGTGATCAACATCAAGATGCGTCATGATATTAACACAGGCGCAATTAACGTGCGTGGAGATATCACTCAGCGTGGTGATAATAAAACTGGTTTGATTTCTGCCTACAAAGGTTGGAATTTTGATCATGACCGCGGTAACATCACGCTCATGGGGCAGTATGACACCGTGGGTGGCGTCATGATGAAGGATCGGGCCTGGTCTCGTAACCCACAGACATCTAACGGGATGAATCCGGGCTTCGGTTCGGTTATCTCTACCAGTGGGACAGTTTTTTCGCCCGACGGAACTCCGATCTATAATGGTAATAGCGCAGGTGGTTCGAGCCCTTACAGCAAATCCAGCCGGTATAACTACAATAAAGATACCTCTCTACTGAATAACACGCAAAATGCGAGCCTGATGGGCGATGCCCATTATGACTTCAGCAAGCATTTTACGTTGTATTCCAACGTGATGTACAGCCACAAGACATCCTGGACACAGATGGCTCCCATCCCTGCAATAGGTAGTGTCGCTCCGTCTGATTTGCCCAGCACCATATACCTGCCGACGGGTTACCCCGGTAATACAGCAGGTGATATTTATAATGATCCGGATAACCCGGCTTACCTGTATCGGCGTATGGCCGAATTTGGTACGCGTAAGTCTGAAAGCGCGGTTGACAGCCTGACCGCCAAGGTCGGCGCAAATGGTGAAATCATCGCAGGCTGGATGTATGATGCATCCTTCACCTTTGGTTCCACCATGTCCAGCTTCCAGACTTCTGGCGTGGGTGACTATAACAAGCTGATGCGGGAATGGGGCCTGGATGCCGTAACACCTGGCGATTCCAACACCCTCCTGGCGTATAACCCTAATTCCTGCGTTGGTTACGCAGGCTGCGTTCAGTCAAGCGCATTGGGGCCTCTGTCACCAGAAGCAGCACAATACGCCAACTATACTGAGCACGATCACTCACAATACACTATGCGTGACTTCAATGCGCGCATTCATAACGATCATGTCGTGCATATGCCTTATAAAGGTGGCGGTGACCTCGGTATCGCTCTGGGCATGGAACATCGTGGTGAGCAGATGAGCTACCACCCGGATCCGCTTATTGCGCAGGGTGGCTCACTGACGAACACAGTGTTGCCAACCGGCGGTGGCTTCAATGTGTCTGAAGCGTATCTTGAAGGTAATCTGACGCTGCTGCATAATGTCCCGTTTGCTAAAAACCTGTCTATCGACGGGCAGGGGCGTTTTTCCAGCTACAACACCTTTGGCACGACCTATAACTGGAAAGCCGGTATCAACTGGTCACCCACTCGTGACGTGGCTTTCCGTGGTACACTGGGCACGTCTTTCCGTCAGCCCAGCGTGTCTGAGCTGTATGGTGGCACGCTCATGAGCTATAATGGTGCCAACGACCCATGCGACATGACGCAGATCACTAACTACGGTGGGCGTCAGAGTACTGTCATGGCGAACTGCATGAAGCAGGGCATTAATCCTGCAAACTTCCAGCAGGGTGGGTCAGGTCAGGTAGCAACCCTTAACGGGGGTAACGCCAAACTGCAGCCGGAAATTGGCCGTACCTACACCTTCGGGGCAACCTTTACGCCTCACTGGATCCCTGGTCTGAGCACCAGTGCATCTTTCTGGCATTACAGCGTGTCACACAGCATTAGCGCACTGAGTACGCAGTATGTGCTTGATGGATGCTACACTGGCAGTGACCCGAGCATGTGCAGCAACATCACGCGTTCAGCCAGTGGCCAGATCAATACCGTCTCTGCGCTTAACGCTAACCTTGGCAGCCTGACTACCAGCGGTGTGGACTGGGATCTCAGCTACCGGTTCCGCGTGACGGATGCAGACTGGTTTATGGTGGAAAACAACTTCCAGCGTTTGGTCAGTTACAAGCAGCAGATGGTTCCTAATGGCCCGCACTACAACTATCTTGGCTCCATCACGTATCAGTCTCAGGGCACATCCAATCCGACCGTGCGTGACTATGCGACGCTGACCTGGCACCACAACAACTTCAGTGTAACCTACATGATGCAGTATATGAGTGGGATGCACTGGAACGATGGCACCAACACCATCTACAAATCTCAAGGTTATGGCCGCGTTAAAACCCCGGCTATGGTGCTGCAGGATCTGACGTTCAACTACAACCTGAAGCGCTGGAACTTCCAGTTTGAAATCCAGAACCTGGCTGATAAGCAGCCTCCGTTCCTGGTGAACACGTCCAGTAACAGTAACGATTCCACCTATGGTGGCTGGTATGCTGGTCGTTCCTTCCTGTTGCAGGCTGGTGTGAATTTCTAAGCTTTCCGGTTAGCGGAATGAGAAAAACCCCTTCAAAAGAAGGGGTTTTTTATGCCTTTTTTAAAGACCCAGCAGCATCAGTTCTTTTTGTAAGTGGGGCGGCAGGCTGGTGTGTCGCGTGTTCGTCAGGTCCGGTGGGGCGTCGGCCGGTTTCAGGTAGCGCCATCCCTGAAACGGACGCATGGCGCGCGGTTCAACCCGGATGATCTCCGGGGAGAGCAGGATGAGCGTGCCCTGCGTGCCGTCTGCCCGGGTTTCTGTTTGCAGGTCCAGCACCTGCTGGCGGCATTGGATCAGACCGCTGATCACCCGATAGAGAGAACCCCCCTGCAGGATTTCCTCACTCTGGCGGGGGAAGGTGCGGGTATGCACCACCGGCAGCCGCGCACTGTGTTGCGGATGTTTCCGGGTATTGTGCGGGTCTTTCTGCCGTTCTGCCAGTTCTTCAACCGAACTGACGCCGACAACCAGTTTGATGAGGTTGAGCATGCTGCCAGCCTACAGCAAGTTGCGTAGATTTTGAAAATCTGGCGGCCCAAAGGCGGTATGGGGGTAGCTGAATCAGCAGCTTTTACGTCAGGTAGGGGCCGACTTGCTGTAGTCTTCCAATGTGAGACCGATTGGGAGAAGTTATCAGCAGGGGGCGGCTGGCAGGGGGAAAGCTTACGCGCACACCCTGCCAGATGAAGAAGCGGAGCTTTACAGACTCTGCGCCTGCTTCACGAAGGTTTCCTGAAATTTTTCGGCGTCAATTTTTTGTACCAGCGTCACTTCCCGCACGCCCATGGCGACGGGGGCGAGGTCTTTTGGCCAGACATGGGCGTGGCCATAGCTGTAGCCTTTGGTGGTTTCCACATCCATATAGGCTTTGACTGACTGTTTCACGAGGGATGGATCGGCTGCGATAGCCGCCGCCATTTCATCCCACAGGGGGAGCGGGGAGAAGTTGCGGCTCATATAGCTGGTGACAGGCGTGTTCTTGCTGGCAATGCGGGCCATGTAGGGTTTTGTCATCATGATATCGTTAGAGACATTCCCGACAACCGTGATGGACGGCCATGCGGCGGTCAGCGTGATATGCGCGGCTTCCGGATCAAAAATCATATTGAAATCAGACGCGAAATTCGCACTGCCGGTAATGGACATCATATTGGTGTCAATCAGCCCACCCATGAACACAAGCTGCTTGGCGGTAGCGGCAAAGGTTGGGTCCAGACGGATGGCCAGTGCCAGATTGGTCATGGGGCCAGCTTCAAAAATGGTGACCTGATGCGGGTGCGCATGCACCATGCGGATCAGGAACATAGCGGCGGGTTCCGCAATGGCCGGCGTTTTTGGGGCGCCTTCCGTAAATTTGGGGAGCGGCGGCTGGCTGGAAGGTACTTTGGCCATGGAGCCGGGGCCACCCCACGCGCCTTTCCACGGAATGGCGCCATATTGCTGCTCCCGCAGGCGCATGAGTTCCACGGTGTTGATCAGCGGCGTGACCGCGCCATCAGCAACCGGGATGTCTTCATGGTGCGCAATTTCCAGAAAGCGGCGCAGATGCGCGGATTCAGCGTTTTCCCAGTCGTCCCCGGCGCAAACCGTAAAGCCCAGAACCTTGATGTGCGGGTTGGCCAGCAGCGGGATGGTGGACTGGATGTCTGATCCGCCCGGTCCGAGAAAATCATTGTCTTCAATCACCAGTTCCGGACCGTCCGCCTTTTCGTCCGCACGGGCATGGGGGGCGGCGCAGAGCACGGCAAGTGTAGCGGCAAGAGCGGAGGTCAGCCGCAGACAGGAGCCATGAGACGAAGGGCGGCGGGACAAGGGGCGCTGGCGCATGAAAAGCCTCGGTTGGTTAAGATAGGCACCCGGTCGGGTAACAGACCGCAACCGTATCGTTAAACCGGGTTGTAAGGAAATATGGCGGAGCAGAAATTTAATTGGCACGCGAAAGAAGAGCGGGTTACCGGCTGATGCTGATGCTGATGCTGATGCTGATGCTGATGCTGCACCTGCGCCGCATTTCGTCCCGCTCTGACCTGTCGTGAGGAGCGGAGAAAGAGACAGAGCGACTGCGGGCTTTGCAGGAACGGAAAGTCAGTGCAGTCTGACAATAAAGGCGAGTGCGTTACAGGAACGGGTAATGTCCAGATATCAACGGTCTTTGTGTCTTTCCAGTCTGTGTCTGGTCTGTCTGATGGTCAGCATTGTGTATCAGCGGTCCGCCTGTATCTTTGATCTGTTTTTCTGGACTGCTCTGGTGATTTTAGTATCGCAGAGTCTTGTGCTGCATGACGTGCGGATCAAAAAACAGCAGGGCAGCTTATAGCACCAGCGCGCCCAGCAGGGCTTCCAGCCGCAGGCGGCCCTCGGCGGTGGCGCGCAGCGTGTCGGGTGTTTGCTCCAGATAGCCTTCTTCAAGGGCAGCTTCCAGAATGACCGGGTCCAACGCGTCGCGCAGGTTCAGGCCGGTGCGCGCGGTAAAGCGAGGCGCGTTGACACCTTCCTTCACGCGCAGGCCCATTAGCAGCATTTCCCGCGCACGGTCGGTTGCGTCCAGCGCCTCTTGCGAGGTCTGGCCGGTGCCGGTGCGTTCTACCAGATCCGCCCAGGGTTCCGGCGCACGGTGGCGGCGAGTGGCAAACAGCGCGTCGCCCTGCGTGATGCGGCCATGCGCGCCGGGGCCAATCCCAAGATAATCACCATAGCGCCAGTAGGTCAGGTTATGGCGGCTTTCACTGCCGGGGCGGGCATAGTTGGACACTTCATAACCTGCCAGCCCGTGCCGGGCTGTGACCTCGGCTGTTTCCTGATACAGGCGGGCGGCGGCGTATTCATCCGGCAGAGTGAACGCACCGGTGCGGTACAGGGCTTCAAACTTTGTGCCGGGCTCAATGGTGAGCTGATAGAGTGAAACATGATCCGCCACCAGCGTCAGGGCGGTATCCAGCTCGGCCTGCCAGTCGGCTAAAGTCTGGCCGGGGCGGGCGTAAATCAGGTCAAACGTAATGCGCGGGAACAGGCCGCGTGCAATTTCCAGTGCGGCGAGCGCCTGCTTTGCTGAATGTTCACGGCCCAGAAAACGTAACGCGGCATCATCCAGCGCCTGAATACCCAGAGAAACCCGGTTCACACCCGCCTGCCGGAAGGCGCTCAGGCGGCCGGATTCCACGCTCGTCGGGTTGGCTTCCAGCGTGATTTCAAGCTCGGGCAGCGGGTCGAACAGGGTTGTGGCATCGGCAATCAGGGCCGCCACGCTTTCCGGTGCCATGAGGGAGGGCGTGCCCCCGCCAAAAAAAATGGAGCCCAGTTTGCGGCGGCCCAGCCGTGCGGCCTCATGCGCCAGTTCCGTGCGCAGGGCTGCGGCAAACCGGGCTTCCGGCATCCGTTCCCGCACGTGGGAATTGAAGTCACAGTACGGGCATTTGGCCAGACAGAACGGCCAGTGGATGTAGAGGGCCAGCGGCTCGGCAGAGGCCGCGCCGGGGGGCTGGCCTGTGGCCTGAAGGCGGGGTGCGCCGGAAGCGGGAGCGGTGGAAAACACGCGGCTCAGATGGCCACCTTCACGCCAAGCTGCACAACGCGGTCCGGCGGGATACGGAAGAATTCCATGCTGGAGGTGGAGTTGCGCGCCATGAACAGGAACAGGGACATCCGCCAGTGTGAGATACGCGGCACGGAGGAGCGGGTGATCAGCTCACGCGAGGTAAAGTAGGAGGCCTGGAGGGCGTCAAAATCGACCCCGTTGGATTTCAGATCTTCCAGCGCGCGCGGGATGTTCGGCATTTCCATAAAGCCGTAGCGCAGAATGACGCGGTAGATATTGGGGGCCAGTTCTTCCACCGCGACACGGTGCCCGCGGTTGGCTTCCGGCTGGTCAAGGTTCTGCACGGTCACAAACAGCACGTGGTCATGCAGGATCTTGTTATGGCGGAGGTTATGCAGCAGGCATGGCGGCACGAAGTCCGGCGTGCCCGTCATGAACACGGCCATGCCCGGCACACGGATAATGCGGGACTGCGGCAGGCGCGCAATGAAGGAGCCCATAGGCAGGCTGTCCTGCCGCTGACGGGCGACAATCAGGCCACGGCCTTTTTTCCATGTCGTCATCATCAGGGTCAGCACGCAGCCCAGCAGGACCGGCACCCAGCCACCATCCGGGATTTTCAGAGCATTGGCGGCAAAGAAAATGGCATCCAGTGCAAGGAAGCTGCCAAACACGGCCCCCACCTGCCACGCTGGCCAGTTGAAGTGCTTGCGGAAAACCACAATGGCCAGCACCGAGGTGCAGATAAAGGTGCCTGTGACCGCAATGCCGTAGGCAGAGGCCAGCGCATCGGAACTGCGGAACGCCACCACCAGCAGCACCGCGCCGATTGCCAGAAAGCGGTTAAAGTCCGGCAGATAGATCTGGCCTTCTTCTTCCGCATTGGTGTGGGTAATGCGCAGGCGCGGCATGTAACCAAGCTGGATAAGCTGGCGGCAGATGGAAAAGCCGCCGGAAATCCCGGCCTGACTGGCAATAACGGTGGCAAAGGTGGACAAAATCACCATTGGCCCCTGCATCCAGTGTGGGCACATCAGAAAGAACGGGTTTGCCAGCGCCTTGGGGTCCGCAATGACCAGTGCGGCCTGCCCGAAATAGTTCAGCACCAGCATGGGTAGCACAAAAAACAGCCAGGCGTAGCGGATGGGAGCGCGGCCAAAATGGCCCATATCGGCATAGAGTGCTTCCGCCCCGGTAACGCACAGCACCACAGACCCAAGGGCGAGGAACGACAGCTTGCCGTGATAAAACACGAATTCCAGCGCGTAGGACGGGGAAAGGGCTGTCAGAATAGCGGGATGATGCAGGATTTGCAGGACGCCCAGCCCGCCGATGGTGCCGAACCAGAGCAGCATGATCGGCCCGAAAATGGTGCCGACCTTGCCAGTGCCGATCCACTGCACGCTGAACAGGCTGATAATGACCAGCACGGCAACCGGGATCACGAAGTCATGCGCGGCAGGCACGCTGACTTCCACGCCCTCAATGGCTGAAAGCACGGAAACGGCTGGGGTAATAATACCATCCCCAAAGAACAGACAGGCCCCGACAATCCCCACAAGCCCCAGCCCCCACCGGGCTTTGGGACTGGTGGCCATACGCTGCGCGAGGGACATGATGGCGAGAATACCGCCCTCACCATTATGGTCGGCCCGCATGATCAGAATGACGTATTTAACCGTGACAATGAGGATCAGTGTCCAGAAAATAAGACTGGCGACCCCCATAATCTCCCACGGCGCGACAGTATGGTGCCCGGAAATGACTTCCACTGTGGAGCGGAAGGCATAAAGCGGGCTGGTCCCGATATCCCCGTACACAACGCCCAGCACGCCCAGCAGGGCAGCAAAGCCTACGGGCGCTGCGGCATGTTGCGGCTGGTCGGCGTCAAACTCGGTAATCTGCGGTTTTTCAGCCGGAGTGCTGGCAGGCTGTGCTGCGGCATGGGGCTGGGCGCCAGACTGCGGGTCTGTTCCGGGGGTAGTGGCGGGGTCTGTCATGTCAGTTCTGGCTCCACGTCGCTCGTGGGGAAAAGGGTCCCGGCGTTTGCATAGGGGGAGAGGCCGGGGGATTGCAAGGTTTGAGGCGGGGATGCGTCAGGTGGTGGGAGGCCGGGGGCCGAAAATGGCGGTGCCAACGCGCACCAGTGTCGCCCCTTCCGCAATGGCGGCCGGGTAGTCCGCAGACATGCCCATGGAGAGAACAGGCAGCCCGTGCGTCTGCGCCATGCTGCGCAGCAGCCGGAAATGCGGGACGGGGTCCTGCTCTGCGGGTGGGATGCACATCAGCCCCTGCAAACTGGCTCCAAACCGCTGGCGGCAGGTGCGGATAAAAAGGTCGGCTTCTTCCTTCGGCACGCCGAACTTCTGGGGTTCATCCCCGGTGTTGACCTCAATCAGCAGGTTTGGCATCCGGCCTTCGCTCTCGGCCGCGCGGGCCAGAGCGTCGGCCAGCACCGGGCGATCGAGGCTTTCAATCATATCGGCTATGCGTACGGCCTCTTTTGCCTTGTTGGTTTGCAGGCCGCCAATCAGATGCAGGCGCAGCGCCGGGTGATCGGCCCGCAAAGGCGGGAACTTGGCGGCGGCTTCCTGCACCCGGTTTTCTCCGAACACAGTCTGCCCTGCCGCGATGGCTTCCTGCACGCTGCTGGCCGGATGGAACTTGGAGACCGCAACCAGCGTGACAGAGGCCGGGTCTCGCCCGGCGGCCTGTGCCGCGGCGTGGATGCGGGCGCGGACATCAGCAAGCCTGTCCGTAAGAGAGGAAGATGGGGCCATAAAAAGCGGGGCTTCTCACCAGAAGAGGGATCAGATTTCCTCTTGTAGCGAAAAAAGCCCCCTCAGGGGAATGCCGTGCGCACATACTGCTATGTGCGGGGGCGTGCTGGCCAGCAGCAGGCCTGTACGGGCCGTGGATCAGGCGCTGGCGTCCGGCACCAGAATGATGCGGCCCAGATGTTTGCCGTCTTCCATCATCTGGTGGGCTTCTGCTGCTTTGGAGAACGGCAGAACCGTATCAATCCGGGGGCGGATGGTCCCGCTGGCCAGCAGCGGCCAGACCTGCGCGTGCAGTTCCCGCGCGATGCGGGCTTTGGTTGCGGTGTCCCGCCCACGGAGGGTGCTGCCGGTGACGATAAGCCGCCGCGTCATGATGCGGGCGAGGTCAGCCTGTTCCGCTTTGGCGCCGCCTTGCAGGGCGATAATGACCAGCCGCCCGTCCTGCGCCAGACTTTTGATATTGCGGTCAAAATACGCGCCGCCGATCATATCCAGAATGAGGTTGACGCCCACACCGTCTGTCAGCTCCCGCAGGCGGGTTGCAAAATCTTCCTCACGATAATTGATAGCGACCGCGCCAAGCTGTTCACACAGCGCGCATTTTTCCGCACTGCCAACCGTGACATACGGGATAGCCCCGAAGGCCCGCACAAGCTGGATGGCGGTGACACCAATGCCGCTGCTGCCACCGTGGATCAGCACCCGCTGCCCCACAGCCGGAGGCGCGGGCATGAACAGGTTGGACCACACCGTAAAAAAGGTTTCCGGCAGCGTTGCCGCCTGTATGGCGTCAAACCCCTTGGGCCAGGGCAGACATTGCCCGGCAGGCACCAGACAATATTCCGCGTAGCCCCCGCCATTGGCCAGCGCGCAGACGCTGCTGCCAATATCCGGCATGGGTGTGCCTTCCAGCGGCGCCCCACAGGCGACAATCTCTCCCGCAATTTCCAGCCCAAGGCGCGGGTTGGCTCCCGGCGGCGGGGGGTAAAGACCCGCGCGCTGCATCAGATCTGGCCGGTTGACCCCTGCGGCCTGCACCCGCACCAGAACCTCGCCGCGCCCCGGCTGCGGGATGGGGAGTGTTTCACAATGCAGCACATCCGGCCCGCCCGGCTCTGCAAAGCAGATGGCCGTCATGGTGCTGGACTGGGTGGGGCGGTGGGGAGTTGTCATCAATACGCCTCGCGGGGAAAAACCGTGAGGCAGCATGAAGCCCGATTTCTCAGGCGCGCAAAAGAGGGCGGCTCTTCACGTCTGGGATAGGCGCAGTGGGAATGAGGTGTATGGCGCGTGGCGTGTGGTGAACGGCCCTGCGAGGCTAATCATCAAACCGTTTGCTACGGCCCTGCTTGATGCTGGCGCGGCGGGCCTTGCCATCCAGCCGCCGCTGACGGGCCCCTTTGCCGGGGCGGGTGGGCACCCGATAGGCCTGTTTGTGTGCGGCCTGCCGGATCAGCTCTGCCAGACGCTGGGTGGCGTCCTCCCGGTTCTGCTGCTGGGTGCGGTAATTGCGGGCGGTGATCACAATCACGCCGTCCCGCGTGGCGCGGCTTCCGGCCAGCTCCAGCAGACGGGCGCGCACCCGCTCGGGCAGGGAGGGAGACTGGGCGGCATCAAACCGCAACTGCGCGGCCGTGGCGACCTTGTTGACATTCTGCCCGCCGGGGCCGGAGGCCAGAATGTAGGTAAAGGAGAGTTCCGCGTCATCCAGCGCAAGGGTTGGGGTGATGGTAATCTGCGCCAAGGGTCTGGCCTACACTCTGCTCAGGATTTTTTCTTCTTCTCTTTTTTCTCTTTCTTGTTCCGCTTTTCCTTTGCGGCGCGCTGGGAGGGGGCGGCTGTGCCGCCACGGGCGCGCTCAACCACAAAGCGGGCGTAGTCGTCCATATCGCCATCAAACGGGACAATGGTGTTGTCGGCCGCCAGCCACAGCCGGTCCGCCACCAGCTCCATCAGGGAGCGGTCATGGGTAATCAGCAGTACAGCGCCTTCATACGCATTGAGTGCGTCCAGCAGGGCGCGGCGGCTGTCGATGTCCAGATGGTTGGTCGGTTCATCCAGAATCAGCAGGTGCGGGGCGGACATGGCGACCATGTTCAGCAGCAGGCGGGCGCGTTCACCCCCCGAGAGGGCTTCAACCTTGGTGCCCTGTTTTTCAAAATGAATGCCGAACTGGGCCAGCCGGGAGCGGTGGGACTGGTCACTGTCCGTAGGCCGGGCTTCGCGCATGATATCCAGCGGCGTCTGCTGCGGGTCCAGTGCTTCAATCTGATGCTGATGGAACCAGCCCACCTCCAGCCGGGCCGAGCGGGAGACGCGCCCGGAGCGCGCCTGCAACGCCCCGGCTACCAGCTTGGCGAAGGTGGATTTCCCGGCCCCGTTCACGCCCAGCAGGCCGATGCGGTCATCCACATCCAGACGCAGGTCGAGGTCTTTCAGAATGGCCGGATCATCCCCGTAGCCAACTTCCACATTTTCCAGCCGCAGCAGCGGCGGAGCCAGCGGGCGCGGCGGGGAGGGGAGGATGAAGGGGGAGACCTGCGCCTCGATGGTCGTTTCAATTGGCGTCAGCTTGGCAAGGCGTTTCACGCGGCTCTGGGCCTGCGCGGCCTTGGCGGCTGAGGCCTTGAAGCGGTCCACAAAGGATTGCAGATGCGCGCGCTCGGCTTCCTGCTTGGCGCGGGTGGCGCTTTGCAGGCGGATTTTCTCGGCCCGCTGATGCTCAAAGGAATCATACCCGCCGGTATAGAGTTCCAGCTTGCCTTCCGTGACATGCAGCGTGAAATCGACCGAGTTGTTCAGCAGTTCCCGGTCATGGCTGATAATCAGGGCGCAGTGCGGGTAGCGTTCCAGCCGGGCTTCCAGCCAGAGCGCGCCTTCAAGGTCCAGATAGTTGGTCGGTTCATCCAGCAGCAGCAGGTCCGGCTCGGAGAACAGGGCGGCGGCCAGGGCCACACGCATCCGCCAGCCACCGGAAAATTCCGCCATCGGGCGGTCCAGATCTTCCGTGGAGAAGCCAAGGCCATTCAGAATTTCCGCAGCCCGCGCGGGGGCGCTGTCAGCGTCAATTTCAATCAGCCGCATCCAGATATCGCCCATGCGCTCCGGCTCGGCTGTTTCCAGTTCGGCCATCAGGGTCGCACGTTCCGCATCGGCGGCCAGAATGGTGTCAATCAGGCTGATATCCGTTGCTGGATGTTCCTGATCAACAGCCGCCACGCGGGCAGCCTTGGGGATGGAAATTTCACCGGAGTCCGGCTGCAACTCGCCTTTAATCAGCTTGAACAGCGTGGACTTGCCCACCCCGTTCCGCCCCACAAGAGAGACCTTGGAGGGGTTGGGCAGGCTGACGCTGGCGCGATTGAAAAACTGGCGTCCCCATGCGTTGAACACGAGGTTGTCGATCTGGAGCATAAAGCGAGAGGTCCGGTAACAGGAAAGGGCCGGACCTCTCTATCGCGTTTCAGACGCTTTCGGCCACCCAGTTTTTCTTCTTGGTCGCCAGACCGATGCCGGGGTTCATGCAGTTGCAGGGGTCCAGCTCCCGGTAATGCGCCAGCATAACATCCGGAGCCTGATAGAGATGGCCCACGTTATGTTCCGCCGGGTAACGCGCGCCGCGCTGGTCCAGACCGGGGAGCATGCTGTGTTCCACGTCCATGGCGTTGTAGCCTTTTTTAATGACGTAATCCTGATGCATCACATGGCACAGGAAATGGCCGTAATAGAGTTTGACGATAATCTTATCTTCAATCTCTTTCGGCAGTTTTTCAAACCATTCCCGGTCATTCCGGCGCAGGGCCACGTCCAGCGCCACAATATCTTCCGCCTCACGGTGATGCACGGCCCGGTAGCGCACGGCGGCCCCGGCCGCGGCAAAGCGGTGCAGGAAGGCGCGGGAGCCTTCATCCGGCGTACATTCAAAAAACTCGCCCGTCGCGGTGGTGAAGAACTGCTCCAGATACGCCTTCATGGGGGCGGCCAGCGTAGCGGAGGTTTTCAGCATCAGGTGGTGTTCAAATTTATCCCGGTAGTCCAGCATGCGTTTTGGCAACTGGGTGGGGATGAACACGCTGAGCGCCTGCATGATGCGGTCACTCAGGTTTTCAGGCAGGAAGCCGAACTTCTTGGCAAAAATGTCGAACTTTGACTTCATGGCAAACATTTTTGGCAGGAACTTCGTGCCAAATTTGCGGATGATGGCAAAGGTATCCTTGCCGTATTTCTCGGCGATATTGAATGCGTCGCGATGGATGTATTCACCGGCAATCGGCAGTTCTTCAAAGCCTGTCAGCATATGGCGACGCAGGTCTTCCAGCTCGTGCGTGCTGTTGGAGCCGATATAGAACACCGCAGGGTTTTTGGCCGCCGGGAAGGTGTCCAGACGCACAGCAAACACCACCAGCTTGCCAGCGCAGCCTGCGGCTTCATGCCAGCGCGCCGGGTCTGCGTTGAAGCGGGCAGGGGTATCCGCATCCACATCGCGCACGTGGGTGATGTAGTTGTTGTCATGCCCGCGGCCCGCATCCCAGTCGATATCCGCATCGGAGAAGGTGCCTGCCTGAAGCTTGTTCAGAATGGCTTCCGGGTCATTCCCAAGCTGGATGCCCAGATGGTTGACCAGCCGCAGCGTGCCGTCTTCCCCCACCTGACCAAACACGGCCATTTCCGTATAGGCCGGGCCGCGCTGCACCAGTGCGCCGCCGGAGTTGTTGCTGATACCGCCCAGAACGGAGGCACCAATGCAGGAGGAGCCGATAACGGAATGCGGTTCCCGCCCGATGGCGCCCAGCATGCCTTCCAGCTCATACAGCGTGGCGCCGGGCAGACAGACAACCTGTTTACCGCCGCCAATCAGATGCGCGCCGGTCAGCCGCAGGGTGCTGATCAGCACAATTTCGCGGTCATAATCATTACCATCCGGCGTGGAGCCACCCGTCAGGCCGGTATTGGCGGCCTGCATGATGATAATTTTGCCCGCGGCCACACAGGCCTGCGCCACGCGCCACAGTTCTACCAGCGTGCCCGGTTGCACCACGGCCAGCACCTTGCCTGCCCCAAAGCGGAAGCCGTGGCGGAAGCGGTAGGTTTCGGCCTCGCTGGTCAGCACATGGCTGTGTCCGGCAATATCCTTCAGGCGGCCCAGCAGAGACTGGTTCGCCGGGGTCTGGGCAGGGGCGGTCATAAGGTAAGGCTCCGTCTGGATCAGGCAAAAAACGTGGGGGGTGTTATAACACTCTTCTTCTTCCGTGCCAGATCACAGATATGCGTCTGGGTTGGTGCGGCCTCCCGCTCCGGGCGGAAACGGCGCACCGCCCGGAAACCCTTGCAGTCTTCCGGCAAAAAAGCCAGAGGCCGTTTTACGGGGCCACCGGGGCAGCAGGCGTGAAGTCAAATACCACCACTCTGGCCAGATACGGGCCTGCAAAGGTTTTGAACGCATCATGCGCGGGGTCAAAGTGTCCTGCCTCGGTCACAATCGGGCGGCCGACGTAAAAATTCCTGTCCCCTTCTGACGCAAAGGTGACCAGATAGCCCTGCTCCAGCCCGAGATCCGCGTTCTCCCCGCTGCTCTGCGCGCCGGTTTCAAGAGAGGCCACCACGGCTTTGCCATCCGGGCGGCGGGAGAGGGTGGTGAGCGCCACAAAACGCCGCGTCACTTCAGCCCGTTGCGCGGCGGTGGTTCCGGGGCGGAAAGCAAACATCACCATATGACGCACCACGCCGGGCTTGTAGTCCGGCGCGGTGAAACGGGCCGCGCCAACGGCGTTCAGTTCGGCCCGCACAGCAAGAGCGGCGCTGTCCAGTGCGGGAGAAGCGGGACGGGAGGCGTTCTGGTGCCCCGTGGCCCCAAGTGCTGGTGCGCCAGCCAGCGCGAGCGCCAGACAAAACGCTCCGCACAGTGGCAGGGGTGTTTTCAAAGCGTGAGAAAAGACCATCCGTTTCGCCTTTATTTCAGTCAGAAGAGTAATCAGCCATAGCGGCAGGATGTCAGAACGCAAAAGCGGATGCTGTGCCCGTCAGACGCAGGGGGTCTTCAGACGCGGTATTTCTCCCCTGCCAGTTCCCGGCGGGTGCGTTCCAGTTCCTCGGCGTAGCGGCGCAGCACATAGCGTTCGCTCAGCAGGCCGAGAATGTGGTTGTCCGCGTCCACAACGGCCAGCGCGGGGCGGGCGAGACGCTCAAACGTATCAATGGCGGTGGAGAGAGAGAGGGCGGGCGTCAGGGCGACATCATCCGCGGCTACCAGCTCTGTCAGCGGTGTGGTTTCCGGCACGCGGCTGGCGTGGAACAGCACGCTTTCCACCAGCCCCTTATAGTGGTTCTGCGCGTCACACAGAAGGATGTAGCGCGGCGTCTGGTGCGGGAAGGCGGTGCGCGCGGCCTGCACGGTTTCCGTTTCCGGGAAGGTGGCAATTTCCGTGCGCATCATCCGTTCCACCGTCAGGGTGCGCATCCAGCCCACATCCACGCCCGAGCGGATATTTTCCCCGCGCAGATGGAAGCGCCATGTGGCGAAGGAATAGCCAAAGGTCCGCCGCACCGTCATGGAGGAGACAATGGCCGAGACCACCACAGCCCCCGTCAGCGGCAGGCTGCCTGTGGTTTCCAGTGCGAGAAAGATCATGGTCATGGGGCCGCCGATTACCGCCACGGCCAGCGCACACATGCCCACAATGGCGCAGACGGACACCGGCAGCACCGCCAGTGGGGCAAGTGCTCCGGCAAACACCGCCCCTGTCAGCACGCCCAGATACAGTGAGGCAAAAAACAAGCCACCGCGAAAGCCCGACCCGATGGAAATAGCCGAGGCCAGCGCCTTGAGCCCCAGCAGCCCGAGCGCCAGCATCAGCGGCGGGGAACTGATCAGCCCGGCCCGCATGGCCATATGGCCGGAGGACAGAACGGAGGGGGAGAGCAGGGCCAGCCCGCCCACCAGCAGGCCGCCCAGCGCAGGCCGCAGCCAGACGGGCAGCGGCAGGCGCTGGAAGGTGTGTTCCGTCAGCGTCACGCCGCGCATGAGCATAATGCCCACCAGCCCAGCAAAAATGCCCAGCAGAATGATGGGGAAATACACCATGAGCGGAATGTTCTGCGGTGTGGCAACAAGAATTGGCGGCAGGACGGTGTCTGTCAGGTGCACCACGCCAATCCCGCAGATGGCCGCCAGCGCGACCGGGGCCAATGCGGTAAAGGTGTAGGAGCCAATAATCAGTTCAAACGCATAAAACGCTCCGGCCAGCGGCGCATCAAACGCGGCCCCGATGGCCCCGGCGGCCCCGCAGCCCACCAGCAGCCGCACATCTGCCCGGTGCATGCGCAACTGCCGGCCAATGCGGGAGCCAAAGGCCGCGCCAAGCTGGCTGAACCCGGCCTCCAGCCCCAGCGAAACACCGCACCCGTTGGAGAGAATGGTCTGGCCTGCCAGAATCAGACTGTCCCGCAGGGACATGCGGCCCCCATGCAGGGCGTTGGCCTCAATCGGGTCAATCGGGCGGAAACGGGTTTTGCGGGCCAGATACAGGCTGGTCAGCCCCAGCAGCAGTCCGCCCGCCGTAGGGACCAGCAGGGCGCGCACGGGGCTGACATGGCTCAGGCCGGACAGGCGGCCGGAACCGGGGGAGAGCAGATGGTGGGTGAGGAATGTTGTGGCTGTCATCAGGCTGACAACACCGCCCGCCAGCACGCCTACAAGCGCCGCCAGCGCAATGAGCCACAGGGTATCTTTCCGCACAAGCGCCCGAAGCGCCGCCAGAAACCGGGGCGGCGTGTTGTGGGTGCGCATATGGTCCAGCAAGCCGGTCATGGCTGCGCTGAAACAGGCAGAGAGGCGTCTGTCTGATGTCTCACGCTGCCTGTAATGCCTGCTTTCCCCTCCGGGAGGGAAGGACTAATTTTGAGTCCCTGTGGATTTATACCCGGGATGTTATGCCTAGTCGCGTCAGGGGGTGGCAGGCGGCTGGCCTGCCAGAATCCGCGTCACGTCATCATCCGTCAGCGTGTAGCGGAAGAACTGCGTGTAAAAGGCTTTGACCTCACTGCGCAGATCAAGATCCCTGAACAGATCCGGATGAATTTTCTGCGCGGCCCATTCAAGCTGGAGCAGTTCTTCACACCCGTAACGGTCCCACGGGAACACACCCTGCGGATTGGTCCAGACCTTGCCCTGCCTGAACGCGGCAAGAGTGCGCAGCGGGGCGTCTGCGGCCACGGGGCCCGCATTGGCCGCGATGATGATCATATCCGGGTTCCATGCCGCAATCTGCTCAAACGTAACCGGGCGATGATTGCCGGAGACCTCTGCCGCCGCATTCCGTCCGCCCGCGGCCTGAATCCATGCGTCAATCAGTGTGTCCGCACCATCAATCTGGAGCGGGGTGAGGCGCGCAATATGCAGCACACGCGGGCGCGCAGCGGCGGGCAGGGCAGAGGTGCGCGTTTGCAGACGCTGCTCCACCTCTTCCAGCTTTTTGCGATACTGGGCTGCAATCAGGTGGGCGTAGGGCGTGGCCAGCGCATCGGCTGTCATGTCCAGCGAGGTCAGCATCTGCGGCAGGGTGGTGTAATGGGCGTCCAGCGTGGGCAGGCCGGTTTTACGTAAATCTTCCGCCTTGGCGCGGGTCGGCACAAAAACCAGCCCGATATGGCGGTTCAGCAGGTCTTCCGGGTTGGCAATCTCTGGGCGGATGCCGGTTTCAGCCGAGCGTAGCATGGGTGCTATTTTAAACAGCCAGGGCAGGTCTTCCGGTTTGTCGGCTGTGACCCTGATGCGCTCCGCACCGCCCAGCATTACGGTAATTTCGTTATGGGCAAACCAGAGATCGGCAATGTTATGGGCGTTTTTATCCAGCGCAACGCTGGTGCCACTCATATCCGTCACTGTGCGGGGATAGACCGGGATATTATTGATGGCAGGCATGGTGGCCACGGCCTGCCCGACAACATGCGCGCCGGGAGTGGACTCTGTCTGCGTCGCCTGCCCAGTAGCCGGACGGGCCGCCGCCTGCCCATGTGCTGCCAAAGGGGCTGCCAGCGGGGCCGCCAGACCTGCATTCAGCAGGCCAAGCATGAGGGAGGAGGAGCAGAGCAGTCTGCAACGGAGCATGAAAGAGCGCATGAGTATTCCGACCTGATGGTATTATATACGTTAGAATACAGAAGGCGCGGGTGCAATATCGCACCCGTACAGGCTGAAATGACCCGGAGAGAAAAAGGACAGATCAGTGCGACAGCATAAGGTGATGCTAGGGGAGAAAGTTCTGTATCAGGCCGCGCAGCTAAGCCACGCGGAACGCTTTGCCGCAGCCCGCCGGGCGGAGGGTATATCCTGCCATGTGGTGCCGGACACAACGCCCAAGCCGCGCCGGGCTCCGCAGATCAACCCGCTGACAGGCCAGCCACGCAAACGCGGGCGCGTCCGTTAAAAGTCAGACCAGCACGGTGCGGTTGCGCCGCCATGCGTCTTCCAGCGCGTCCGCCGGGTCCGGGTAGCTGTCACTCCACGCGCCTTCGGCTGCTTCCGGCGCATGGACGGTTGCGCGCCACAGGGCCGTGCCAGCCGCACGGTCCACCCGAACCGCCCATGAGGGAGGAATCCGCGTGAGCAACCGTTCCATCTTCTGCCCGGATGTCAGCGGTTTTGCGTAATTATGGCCCACGGTGCGCCTCCCCTTTTGCGGTTGTTCAGAGCGTTCTCACGCGGAGAGTGGAACGGGTCAGACAGTTTTCAGGCAGGACAGGATTTCCGCAATGGTTTCGGCCGGTCTGGCCTCTGCCGCCACGGTCAGTGCGCGTTCTTCCAGCCCCGGCACTTCCAGCGTTTCAAGCTGGCTGGGCAGCAGCGTGGGGGGCATGTAGTGGCCCTTCCGGTTTTTGAGCCGCTCCACCAGCACAGCGTGCGTGGTGTGCAGATAGATAAAGACCGGGTCCAGCCCGCCCTTGCGCAGCGCATCCCGGTAGGACTGCTTCAGCGCGGAGCAGGTCAGAATCCCGCCGGTGCCTGCCTGTTCCCGCCCGGACAGCCACTCATGGCAGCGTTCCAGCCATGGCCAGCGGTCTTCATCATTCAGGGCGGTGCCTGCCGCCATTTTGGTGACGTTGGCCGCCGGGTGCAGGTCATCCCCTTCCTGAAATGGCCAGCCCAGTTCATTACGCAGCCCCTCGGCAATGGTGGTCTTGCCGGAGCCTGAAACGCCCATAATCACCAGCAGGCGTTTTCGGATGCCTTCCGCTACAGGCTGGGTTGGCAGCACGGTCTTGCTGGCCGCCTCCGGCTCCGGGACGGGGGCGACATGCGTGACAGGGTCAGACGGGTCGAGCGTCGGGGTAGAAATCACCCCATCGGACACGGTGGGGGTAATCACCCGGATGCCATCTGGCCCGGCGGTAATGGCCTGTGTGGCCATTGCAATAAACAGCCCGTGTTCGACCACGCCTACAATCCGGTGGATGGCTTCGCCCAGCGTGTGCGGGTCCGCAATCGGGCCGAAGACGCAATCCAGAATCAGGTTCTTTTCATCCGTCAGATAAAAAGAGCCGTCCCGCGTTTTGCGCGGGGTGACCTGTGCGCCAAGATGGCCAAGCCGGACGGCTACGTTTTCCCAGCCAAAAGGGATCACTTCCACCGGAACCGGGCAGAGCATGCCCAGATGGTCCACGTATTTACTGCTGTCGGCCACAATCACCAGTTGCTTTGCCGCGGAGGCGACAATCTTTTCCCGCAGCAGCGCGCCGCCCCGGCCTTTGACGAGGTTGAGCGTATTCGGCTCAATTTCATCCGCGCCATCAATGGTGATATCCAGTTCCGGATGCGCGCCGAAGGTGGTCAGCGGAATGCCTTCTTCCCGCGCCTGAGCATCTGTGGCCTCGGAGGTGGGAATGGCGCAGATTTTCAGCCCTTCTTCCCGCACGCGGCGGCCCAGTTCCGCAACTACAAAAAACGCTGTTGAGCCTGTTCCAAGCCCGACAACCATGCCGTTTTGCACCAGAGCGGCCGCCTTGATGGCTGCCTGCTGTTTGAGGTTGGCGGCGGGGTCTGGTGTTGTGCCGGTCATGGTGTGTGTCCTTTATTCTTGCTTTTTGTCTTCAGAGTCTGGTGACGCCGGTCTCAGGTCTCAGGTCTCAGGTCTCAGGTCTCAGGTCTCAGGTCTGAGTGGTGAGTGTCGTCCGTCCCGCGTCCTGCGGGGGGCTGGTCAGGCATCGGCCGGGGCAGCTGCACGGTCCAGCACCCAGGTCAGATCCCCCATGGAGGTAATGGCGCTGGCCGGGCAGGACGGGTCCTGCGCACGGACCTTTGCTACGGTCTCCCGCTTGGAAGCGCCTTCCACCAGAAAAACCACATGGCGGCTGGCATCAATGGCGGGGTATGTCAGCGTCAGGCGCGTATAGGGCGCCACAGGCGGTACGCAGGTGGAAACCCACGCCGTCCGTTCCTTCAGCACCGGCTGGCCGGGGAAGAGGGAAGCGGTGTGACCATCCCCGCCCAGCCCCAGCAGATTGACGTCAAACAGCGGCTTACCCGGCTGGAGTGTGTCTGCCCCGTAAAAGGTTTTCAGCTCGGCCTCATAGGCTCTGGCGGCCTCTTCTGCCGTCCCTGCGGTGGGGATGAGATGCACATTTTCCGCCGGAACGGGCACGTGGGAGAACAGCAGGCGGTTGAGCATGCCGGAATTGCTGTCTTCATGGTCGTGCGCCAGAAAACGGTCATCCCCCAGAAAAAACTGCATCCGCGCCCACGGGAAGCGGCTGGCATAGGGTTCAGACGCCATCATGCTGTACAGAGGCTGCGGCGTGCTGCCGCCGGACAGCGCAAGGCTGAACGGCCCGTCCGTTTTGGCCAGTGCCTCCTGCAACAGCCAGTCGGCCAGATGATGCGTGGCGGCTGCTTTATCGTCAAAGATGGCCAGTGTGCCCGTGCGGGTATCTGCGCCCGCGCCGGTGTCCGGGCTGGTGCTGGTTTTGGGGGAGGGGGTATGTCCGGTCATGCTCTCAGTCCTTTCCGGGGCCAGCCGCCCTCAGGCTCCGCCCGGTGTGCCGGGGGCCACAGCGGACGGGCTGGCGGGCTGATCGTTCAGGGAAACTGCGCGGGGCAGCACGAGGGATTCAATGGCTTTGGCCCAGCCTTCATCCGTGTTGGCGGCTGTTGTAAAATGGGCCTGTGAGGCCACGCGGTCGGACGCCTGCCCCATGGCAATGGACAGTCCGGCCACTTTAAACATCGGCACATCGTTATCCATGTCACCAATGCAGGCGACTTCGGAGGGGTCTATCCCGTAAAAGGCGGCCAGTTCCCGCACGGCGTTGCCTTTATTGGCGTCCAGCGGGGTAATATCAAGGAACCACTGGCTGGAGCGCGCCACGCTGGCGCGGCCTTCCAGTAGCATACCAATTTCGGCTTCCTGCCGGGCCACGGCATCATAATCGGCAGAAGAGCCGGTAATTTTGCCAATACCGGACAGAGAGCCCGCAAAGCTTGAGACAATCTGCGGTTCTATCCGCACCGTTTTGCGTTCCGGCTCCACATAGGCCCCGGTGGCGTTATCCACCAGCCATTCATGCCCACGGAACAGCCAGGCATCCAGATCATGCACCTTCAGCATGTCCAGCGTGTCCTGCACTGCGCCGGGGTCCAGCGCGAGCTGGGAGCGTACGGTGCGGTCGGCGTTCAGGATAGTGCCGCCATTCAGCGCGCCATACGGCGTGTGCAGGCCCAGCACATCAAAATACATTTCAATGCCACCCGGCGGGCGGCTGCTGACGAGGCAGAGGGGAATCCCTGCCTCCTTTAAGGCCTGCACGGCGGCGAGCGTGCGGTGCGTCACCTGCTTTTCCGGGGTCAGTAGGGTGCCGTCCATGTCGGACACCACCAGCCGGATGCGGCTGGCCGGGGGCGCAAGGGCTGCGTGAAGGGCGTTCTCGGTAACCGTCATGCTGCGTGTGCGCTCCCGTGTGCTGTCAGCGTGTTAAAATACGGATTCAGTCTTTTGTTTCAACATGCCCGCCAAAGCCATACCGCATGGCAGACAGCACTTTTTCAGAAAAAGTGTTGCCGGAGCGGGAGCGGAAGCGCGTGAAGAGCGCAGCCGTCATGACAGGGACCGGCACAGCTTCTTCAATCGCGGCCTCAATGGTCCAGCGGCCTTCCCCGGAATCATTCACTTCCCCGGAGAATTCGGAGAGCGATTCATTTTTGGTCAGCGCCTGTGCCGTCAGGTCCAGCAGCCAGGAGGACACCACGCTGCCACGCCGCCAGACTTCCGCAATATCCGCCATGTTGAGCGAGAAGCGTTCATCTTCCGGCAGCAGCGGGGAGTCCTTGCGGTACATCACGTCAAAGCCTTCGGCAAAGGCCTGCATCATGCCGTATTCAATGCCGTTATGGACCATTTTGACAAAATGGCCGGAGCCTGCCGGGCCGCAATACAGGTAGCCCTGCTCGGCACGCGGGTCCACGCCATCCCGGTCACGGCCGGGGGTGCGCGGGATATCGCCAATGCCGGGGGCAAGGGCGGACAGAATGGGGTCGATATGCTCAGCGGCTTCTTTCGCGCCGCCGTACATCATGCAGTAGCCGCGCTCCAGCCCCCACACGCCGCCGGACGTGCCGACGTCAATATAATCAATGCCTTTTTCAGCCAGCGTTTTTGCCCGGCGGATATCGTCTTTGTAGTAGGTATTCCCGCCATCAATCACAATATCGCCGCGCTGCATCAGGCCGCCCAGTGAAAGCACGGTCTGCTCCGTAATCTCACCAGCCGGGAGCATGGACCACACAATCCGCTTGGGGCCTGCCAGTTTTTCCACCACATCCGTCAGGCTGCTGGCCCCTACAGCGTGCCCGGCTTCCGCACGGGCCACCACTTTTTCAACAACTGCGGGGTCGCGGTCATACACCACCACGTCATGTCCGTGCCGTGTGAGGCGGACGGCAATATTACCGCCCATTCTGCCAAGCCCGACGATGCCGATCTGCATACTCTGTTTTCCTTAATTGTTTCTCGGACGCTGTTTCAGAAGAGGCGACTTCTGAAACAGCGTCTTATCATGTCTGACGTGCAGGTTCTCTTTTACAGAGCGCCGTGCAGGGCGGTCGCCAGAGCAGCCAGCCCGTCTTTCAGAGAGCCGTGGATATGCACCCGCAGCGCCCGTCGGCCGCGTTCGGCCAGCACGTCAAAATCCCCGCGCGCCTGAGCGGCTTTCACCACGCCAAAGCTGTAATTGGCCCCCGGTACCGGCAGATCCTTCGCATCATCAGCCGTAATTTGCAGGAAAACGCCCGTGTCCGGCCCGCCTTTGTAGGCCTGCCCTGTGGAATGCAGGAAGCGCGGGCCAAATTCCGCAGCCGTCGCAATGGTTTTGGCATCACGGATTTTCAGCCGTGTGTGCTGAATCCATTCCATCGTGGCCCGGTCCCGCTCGATATAGGCCAGCAGACCAACATAATCGCCCGCTTTGACGCGGTCGAAATGGGCTTTCAGGATGGCTTCCGCGCTATCGCCTTTCAGGGCTTTGGCGTTGGCCGGGTCCGCAAAGAAGGAGAAAGAGCCGTGCTGCGCAAAAGGCTGCTCTGCGGGCAGTTTGCCTGTCTGGTTATAGGCATCCGTCAGTTTGCGGGTTTCCACCTTGCTGGCTTCCACATCCGGCTGGTCAAACGGGTCGATCCCCAGAAACGCCCCGGCCACAGCGGTTGCAATCTCCCAGCGGAAGAATTCCTGCGCAATCTGGCGCTTGCTATGCAAATTGATAGTGATAACCGGCTGCCCGGCATCAATCAGCGTGGCAATGGCTTCATCCTGCTCATGGCGGTGTTCAGGCACCAGACGCAGGTAAACAAACAGGCGGTCTGTGCCGTAGCGTTTCGGGCCGCCGAGCGTTTCATCATCAATGGGGATGATGCCTTTGCCGTGCTTGCCGGTGGATTCCGCAATCAGCTGCTCCATCCATGCGCCAAAATCGGCAATCTGCGGCGTTGCAAGAATGGTCAGCTTATCCCGCCCGAACTGCGTTGCGGCCACACCCATAATGGTGCCCAGCAGCACGCCGGGGTTGTGGGCAGGCGGCACGCTGGCATCGCTCATGCGCACGCCGCGCAGGGCGTCTTCCAGAAACAGCTTCAGCGGCAGGCCAGCGGCGGCAGCGGGCACCATGCCGAAGTTGGAGAGCACGGAATAGCGGCCCCCAATTTTCGGATCGCCTGCAAAAATCTTCCAGAAGCCCTCTTTCTGCGCCTGAGCCTCCAGCTTGGAGCCGGGGTCCGTAATGGCGACAAAGTGGGAGCCAGCCTTCTCACCCAGTGCGCGTTTGGCGAGGTCATGGAAGTAGGCGAGCATGATGTTCGGCTCAAGCGTGCCGCCGGATTTGGAGGCGACGATGAACAGCGTGTTGGCCGGGTCAATCTTCTTTTCAAAAGAGGCAACCTGCTGCGGGTCCGTGCTGTCCAGCACATACAGGTGGCCAAAGCCTTCATGCTTGCCAAAGGTCATGGCCAGAACTTCCGGCCCGAGGCTGGAGCCACCCATGCCCATCAGCAGAACCTGATGGAAGTTGCGGGCTTTCACCTCAGCCTGAAAACTTTCCAGCTCAGACAGATGGGTCAGACGGTCCTCAACAATTGTCAGCCAGTTCAGCCAGTCAGCTTCCGGTCCGCTGGTCCAGACGGAGGCATCCTTGGCCCACAGCTTGCGGATGGTGCCGTCCTTGCGCCATGCGTCCAGTCCTTTCTGCACAGCCTCTTCCAGCGGGGCGGGCAGGCTGGTTTTCATGTCCGTCAGCTTGTCCGCCAGCATGGCCTGCTGTTTGGCTGCAACGGAGCCGAGGAGGCTGTCAAACGCTTCCTCAAAAGAGGTCACGCCTTCATCCACCAGTGTGGCGGTCACACCGTCCAGATCCAGCTTCAGCCGCTCTGCTTCGGCCAGCACATGGCGGGCGTCTTCAAGCCCGGCAGTCAGTGTTTCGGCAACAGTCCCGTGGTCACGGAAGGCATCCATGGTGGCGGGCGGCACGGTGTTGACGGTGTGCGGGCCGATCAGGCTGTCCACATACAGGACGTCGCTATAGGCTTTGTCCTTGGTGCCGGTGGAGGCCCACAGCAGGCGCTGCGGCTGGGCTCCGGCGGCTTCCAGCGCCTTCCAGCGCGGGGTCTGCACCATCTCCTGCCAGTAGGCATAGGCCACTTTGGCATTGGCAATAGCCACCTTGCCGCGCAGGGCTTTCAGAGCCTCGGCGTCCTTGTCACCCGCTTTCACGCGGTGATCAATTGCAGCATCAATCTTGCCGTCAATCCGGCTGACAAAGAAGGACGCCACGGAGGCGACCTTAGACAGATCCCCACCTTTTTTATGCAGGTCTTCAAGCCCGGACAGCCAGGCCTCAACCACCGCCTTGTAAGCGGAGAGCGCAAAAATCAGCGTGACGTTGACGTTGATGCCCGCGGCAATGGTCTGGCGGATGGCGGGAATACTTTCCGGGGTGGCCGGAATTTTGATCATCAGATTGGGTTCAGCCACATCCGCCCACAGGCGGCCGGCCTCATGCGCTGTGCCTTTTTCATCCCGCGCCAGATAAGGGGAGACTTCAAGGCTGACAAACCCGTCTTTCTTATGGGTGGCCTCATAGACCGGGGCCAGAACATGGGCTGCGGTTTTGATGTCCCGCACAGCAAGTTTTTCATACAGCGCGCCGGGGGAGACAATTTCGTGCGCCAGAATCTCACGGATCTGGGCGTCATATTCCGTGCCTTCGCCCATCGCTTTCTGGAAAATGGCGGGGTTGGACGTGACGCCCCGTACATCATCATCCTGCACAAGGCGGGCCAGAGAGCCGTCTTCAACAAAGGAGCGGCGAATGAAGTCAAACCACGGGGATTGCTGCACAGCGGCAAGATCCCGCAGCGGATTGGCACCTTTAGAAGAAGCGGTCATGCTTGGCGTCCTTTTTGCACGCCGCCCGGCCTTTTTAGCTCAGCCGGGCAGCATAAAACATCTGATCTGTGTTGAAGGCGCGCTTTAGCGCGCCTGACGGCGCGCTGCTTCCAGCACGGCGTCCGGAGTAAAGCCGAATTTCTTCGCCAGTTGCCCGGCCGGAGCAGACGCCCCGAAGCCACGCATGGCAATAATCTCACCCGTCGGACCGGCATAGCGATCCCAGCCGATGGGGGAGGCTGCTTCAATGGTCACGCGGCCTGTAATGGACGGCGGTAGCACCGTATCGCGGTAAGATTGTGGCTGCGCTTCAAACACTTCCCAGCTCGGCAGGGACACCACGCGGGCGGGGATGCCGTCCTTGCTCAGGGCCTCATAGGCGGATACCGCCAGACCCAGTTCACTGCCGGAGGCAATCAGGATCACCTTCGGGGTTTCCGTGCTGTCGGCCAGAATGTAGCCCCCCTTTGCCACGCCGGAGGCGGGGGCAAAGCGGCTGCGGTCCAGCGTCGGCAGGTCCTGCCGGCTGAGCGCCAGCGCCACCGGGCCATCCTGTTTGGCAATCAGGTAGCGCCAGACTTCGGCCACTTCATTCGCATCACCGGGGCGGAAGGTTGTCATGCCGGGTGTGGCGCGGAGCTGCACAAGCTGCTCGATCGGCTGATGCGTCGGCCCGTCTTCCCCCACGCCGATGGAATCATGCGTGAAGATATAGGTGACCGGCAGGTTCATCAGGGCAGAAAGCCGGATGGGGGCCTTCATGTAATCCGAGAAGATCAGGAACCCCGCACAGTAGGGGCGCAGACCATACAGCGCCATGCCGTTGACAATGGCGCCCATGGCATGTTCGCGCACGCCAAAATGGAAGTTCCGGCCTGCGTAGGAGCCACCCCATGCGGCGGGCTGGAAGCTTTGCTCGCCTTTCAGCAGGGTCTTGGTGGAGGGGGCAAGGTCAGCAGAGCCACCCAGCAGCCAGGGCAGGCGGCCTGCCACAGCATTCAGCACCTCACCAGAGCTGGCGCGGGACGCGGTGCCTTTTGCGCTGGCATCATAAACCGGGATCTGCGCATCCCAGCCTTCCGGCAGGGTACCGCTCAGAATGGCATCCAGTTCGGCAGCCAGTTCCGGGTGCGCGGTGCGGTAGTCAGCCAGCAGGGCTTCCCACGCAGCACGGGCCTTGGCGCCGCGTGCGCCCAGACCGTCCTGCATGTGGGCCTGTACTCCGTCCGGCACATAGAAGCTGCGGTCTTCCGGCCAGCCATAAGCTTTCTTGGTTTCACGGATTTCTTCCGCACCCAGCGGCTCACCGTGGGCGGAGGCGGTGCCTGCCTTGTGCGGCGCACCCCATGCAATCACGGAATGGACCAGAATAAAGGTGGGGCGTTCGGTCTCGGCTTTGGCCTGCGCCAGCAGGTCTTTCAGGGTTGCGGTATCGTTCGCGTCCTTCAGTTCCAGCACCTGCCAGCCATAGGCGGCAAAGCGGGCCGCGACGTCTTCCGTCAGCGCGATATCGGTCGAGCCTTCAATGGAGATGCGGTTGGCGTCATACATCCATACCAGATTGCCCAGCTTGAGGTGGCCTGCGGTGGAGGCGGCCTCGCTGGAGATGCCTTCCATCATGTCACCATCGCCGCACAGCGTGTACACATGGTGGTTAAACAGCTCAAAGCCCGGCTTGTTGAAGCGCGCGGCTAGCCATTTTTCCGCCATGGCCATGCCGACGGAGTTGCCACAGCCCTGCCCGAGCGGGCCGGTGGTCGTCTCAACGCCGGTCGTGTGGCTGTATTCCGGGTGGCCGGGGGTTTTGGAATCAAGCTGACGGAACTGCTCAAGGTCGGCAATGGTCAGGGAGGGTTCATTGGTGACCTTCCCGTTCTTCACCTGCCGCACGCCTGCCAGATAGATCAGGGAATAGATCAGCATGGAGGCATGGCCGATGGACAGAACAAAGCGGTCCCGGTTGGGCCAGAGCGGGTCTGCCGGGTCGTAATTCAGAACGTCCTGCCACAGGGTGTACGCCACAGGCGCCAGCGCCATGGCGGTGCCGGGGTGGCCGGAATTGGCTTTCTGAACGCCATCCATAGAGAGCGTGCGGATGGTGTTGATGCACAGGTTATCGAGGTTGGCCGTCCCCCCGGCTTCCTGACCGGCCGGTGCGCGAAGAGGGGTGGAAAAAGAGGCACGCATGCTAACCTATCCTTCAGAATGGACGTTTTTTGTTCTGGCCCGGTAAGACCCCGCCACCGGAAGAGCCCGGCGGGACGTCAGGGGTATGCACATTCACACGGTCCGGCGTTATTGGGCAAGAGAGCAGGTGTGAGACTTTTCTGCTTCTTTTAAGACGCAGGACCGCCCTCTGCTTTCTCAACGCAGCAGGGCAGGCGGGGGCTGCCGCGGGGGCGGGTAATCTCATTTTTAAGATTATTCCCGCTGGCAAAACAGGCCCTGCGGGATGGGCTGAAACTGGCCGGAGCAGCCTTTGCGCCCTATTTCAGGCCGGCAAAGTCTGACGGTCCCGCGGTTGTAACAAGTGGCATCACTTGCGCGTGAGGTGTGGCGGAAAGGGCTGCGCAGCACCACATACGAAGTAGCGCGCAACACCAGTCGGCCCTGCGTCCGGCAGAGCAGCCCCGCCATGGTCAGGAAACGCTGCACAGGCCGGGACGTTTACGATATAGAGATGGTTTACAGTCTAGAAATGAGTAGTTGCGGCACGTCCCGGTCCGTCAGGCCTCGGGGCAGGTGCTGCGTCTGAGTTCTGTAAGAATTTTTCCGGAGGTCGGGTATGACACAGCTTTCTTCTCAGGACCCGCAGTCTCAGGGCACGCAGGCCCTTGGTGCACAGGCTCCGGGCGGGCAGCCCGCAGGTGCACCGGGCACGGGAGCCGCCTTTGGGGACTTCACGCAGGAGCAGGTGGAAGCCTTGTTCATTAATGCCGCGCGGGAAGGTGAGGCCGATCTGCTCTCCAGCTTTCTGGATGCGGGGATGGACCCCAATCTGCGGGCGGAAAAAGGCTACACGCCGCTGATTCTGGCTTCCTATAACGGCCATGTGGAGGCTGTCAGCACGTTACTGGCGCGCGGTGCCAAGCCTGACCTGCAGGATGAAAAAGGGGCAACCGCGCTGGCGGGGGTGGCCTTCAAAGGCTCTCTGCCACTGGCCCGCCTGCTACTGGATGCCGGGGCGCAGGTGGACGTGCCCAACGCAGTGGGCCGCACTCCGCTGATGTTTGCCGTCATGTTCGGGCGGGATGATATGGCAAAGCTACTGCTCGGCGCCGGGGCCAGCCCGACCCACCGTGATGGCGAGGGGCTGAACGCGCTGGATCTGGCCCAGCGGCAGGGCAACGCGGCACTGGTCGCTCTGATAAAAGCGCAGCAGGCCGGGCAGGGCTGACGCCGCACGGGCTTTTCAGGCTCAGACGCATCAGTTAGGGGTTAAGGCAGTTCCGTCCGGGGCTGCCTTTTCTTTTTGCGGATGTTTTCAGCCATGAGCCGTTTCTGGAGTCCTCTTGTTCATCGCCTGACGCCTTATGTGCCGGGTGAGCAGCCTAAAATGGCGGACCTGATCAAGCTGAACACCAATGAATCCCCCTACGGGCCATCCCCCCGCGCGCTGGAGGCCATGAAGGCGGCGGCGGATGACAGCATGCGCCTGTACCCGGACCCGGAAGCCACCCGCCTGCGCACCGTGCTGGCTGAGCGCGTGGGGCTGAAGGCGGAAAACGTGTTCGTCGGCAACGGCTCGGATGAAGTGCTGGCCCACGCTTTTCAGGCCTTTTTTGCGCATGGTGAGCCGATCCTGTTCGCGGATGTCACTTACAGTTTTTATAAGGTCTATTGCGGCCTGTATGACCTGCCGTATCGCCTCGTGCCGCTCAATGAGGAGATGGGCATTGAGGTTGCTGATTACGCGGGCCCATGCAGCGGCGTGGTGCTGGCTAACCCCAACGCCCCGACGGGCATCGGGCTGGATCTGAATGATGTCCGCCGCCTGCTGGACATGCACCCGGACCGGGTTGTGCTGGTGGATGAAGCCTATGTGGATTTCGGCGCGGAAAGTGCTGTGGCACTGGTGAAGGACTATCCGAATCTTCTGGTGGTGCAGACCTTTTCCAAATCCCGCGCGCTGGCCGGGGCGCGGGTGGGGTTTGCCTTTGCGCAGCCTGAGCTGATTGAGGGGCTGACCCGCGTGAAGGACAGCTTCAATTCCTACCCGCTGGACCGCATCGCGCAGGCCGGGGCCACCGCGGCCGTGGAGGATGAAAGCTGGTTTCTGGACAGTGTACAAAAGGTGATCACCACCCGTAAAACGCTGTCTGCAAAGCTGGCGGCTCTGGGCTTCAAGGTCTTGCCTTCACAGGCAAATTTTGTCTATGTTCACCATGCTGACCGCGATGCTGCGGAACTGGCGGCAGACCTGCGGGAACGCGCCATTATCGTCCGGCATCTGCGCGGTGTGCGCACATCCTCGTGGCTGCGGATCACGGTTGGAACGGACCAGCAGTGCGAGATGCTTCTCTCAGCCCTGCGGGACATCCTCCTCCGCAACCGCTGAAGACGGCGTCCCGGCAGGCTTTGAGCCTGCCAGACGGGTTTTTGTGCGTACTTTACATAAAAAATAGTGTTTTTCCCGCTTGTCCGGCTCTTTTTGCCGGAGGAGCGGGCGTGTGTCTGTGTGCTCTGGCAGCCTGTGGCTGCTGAAGGGCAGTTAGAATATTCAAGGGAGAAAACCCATGCGTGCCTTTCATGGTCAGATGTCAGACAACCAGCCCATCCGCCGCAGCCTGCCGGAAAAGCAGAAACAACTGCGGGACCTGAAGGAAACGCTGGCTGCCATGAAATCTCACACCTCTCCGGCCCTGCGGGAGAGCGTGCGCAAGCGGATTGCGCAGCTTGAGGCGGAAATTACCGCCGCACCGCTGCTCAAACCCACCCGTAAACCCGCCGCAAACCCGCGAGCCGGGGGCGATGCCCGTCGTCCGACCCGCCCGGTGCGCCCGCGCTGAGGGCGTTGCCAGCCTAACGGAGCCTTGGTCCTGTAAGACTGCTGTGATATGAAGCGGACCAAGTTTGCGGCGACCGGCCGTGGACAGGTGCGCTTCCTTACGGGACAGGCAACGATCGCCCTTTCGGGACACAGGGAGTTCAGTGATGGCCGGAACAGCCTCCTCCACTTTGCCTGAGCCAATCTCGGAAGGCGGTACGCTGCTGCGTGATGGCCTGATCTGGGCCATTTTCTGCCGCCCCGGGCATGAGCCGGTGGAGCTAGAGCGTGAGGTTGTTACCCAGCGCCTGCTCACCGGGGCGTTTCCGCCGGAACTGGCGGAAACGGACGGGTGGGCATGGTTCCACTTTGATATTGTCCACACCCTCTCCCGCACCCAGATTGAAAGCATTCCCTCCCTGCCGGAAGAAGTGCGGCAGGTGCTGACCAACCTTGAGCGCAGTATCCGTCTGGACAGCGAGGACGAGACGGTTTTTGGCGCGCTTCCCGCCTTTGATGACACCACAACGGATGATGACCGCAATGTCAGCACATGGCGGTTCGCCCTCCAGCCGGATTTGCTGGTCACAACCCGCCGTCATCCGATTCCCGCCCTTGGCGTGGTGTTTCATGAACTCCGGCGCGGCCTTGTGCCGCGCTCCCCCGCCAATCTGGTAGACCGCGCGCTGCTGGAGTTTGCCGATACGCTGCGGCGGGACTTCGCCCGGCTGGATGACCAGCTCGACCGTGCGGAAGATGTCCTGCTGATGCTGGACCGTGATACTGATCTGGGCCGCATGAGCGGTCTGCTTGGCCTTGTGCGCCGCCGGTCTACGGAACTGCGACGCGTGCTGGCCCCGGTGGACCGTATTTTCCGGGATGAAGAGCTGGAACTGCCGGAATGGGCGGAAGATGACCTGCGAGACCGCTCCCAGCGGCAGGTTCACGCCGCACTGGATGACCTTCTGGCCCTGCAGGACCGCGCGCGCTCCCTGCAGGATGAACTCACATCCAATCAGGCGGAAGAAACCAACCACCGGCTGTATATCGTCTCCGTCGGCACGACGTTGATGCTGCCCGCCACGTTTGTCACCGGCTTTTTCGGCATGAACACCGGGGGCATGTTCCTCACGGACGGATCATGGGGCACGGTGGAAGCGGGTGGCCTGTGCTTTGCCATCATGCTGGGCACATGGGTGCTGCTGAAGTTCACGCGTCTGCTTTAAAACCGTGCGTAATCGCCTGCTTCTGAGTCGGTGATGGATGCAGCCTGACCCTCTGGGTGGAAGACTGCAAAACAAAGGTAAAGATCCTGAATCTATTTAATTTTCAGGGTCGGCCCGGCAGGTCCGCAACAGGGATGCGGAAAGAAAAACGCAAGATGAAGACAGTTAAGGTTTTGTGAAATTCTTTGTTAGGCCGGTGAAAAAAATAAAAAACTGGTCTTAATGCGACTCAGTGCAACACAGGTACTGGTTCCCATGCTCCATTTTGCTCCGTATTCGGTGCTTTCCATTCTGGCGCTGACCACATGCTTTCTGCTGGTCTGCGTTTTTGAATTTGTTAACGGTTTTCATGATACGGCCAACGCCGTAGCAACGGTTATTTACACCCATTCCCTCAAGCCGCGCGTGGCTGTGATCTGGTCCGGCCTGATGAACTTCATCGGCGTGCTGGCCGGGGGCATCAGCGTGGCATACGGGTTGGTGGAACTGCTGCCAGCCGATGTGCTGTCTCCCCCCAACGGAGACCCTGCCGTCCCGATGCTGATCGCACTGTTCGGCACGGCTCTGGCATGGAACCTGTTTACCTGGTGGTTCGGTATCCCCAATTCCAGTTCCCATTGCGTTATTGGTGCGCTGATTGGCGTGGCAATTGGGGATGCGTTCCTGCATACGCGCGGGCTGGGCAACAGTGTTGACTGGTCCCAGATCTGGAAGGTGCTGCGTGCACTGGCCATCTCCCCCATTCTGGGGCTGATCGGGGCAGGTGGCCTGTATTTTATCCTGAAGCATCTGGTGAAGGACCCGGAACTATATCAGCCGCCGCAGGGTGAAAAACCCCCGCATGGCTGGGTGCGCGGTCTGCTGATCCTCACCTGCACAGGCGTCAGCTTCTCGCACGGCAGCAACGATGGTCAGAAAAGTATCGGCCTGATCATGCTGACCATTATCGGCATCCTGCCGGCTACGTTTGCCCTCAGCCCGAATGCTGGCTCCCATATTCCGCAGATTGCCCCGCAGGCGGTTATCGCTGCCCCCCTGCTGCAAAAATATGATCATGACGGCCTGCGGGATGAAGCGCTGGCTTCTGTCGAGCGCCTTCAGGCGACCGACCCCACCAAAGTTGTGGCCTCTCAGCTGCGCGCCGATATTTATGAAGTTCTGGCAGGTCTGAAGTCTGTTGCGTCCAATGCGGAGGCTTCCGCTGCCGAGAAGAAAAGCGCCAAAGATATCAGCGGTGCCCTGCGCCCGACCGTGGAATATGCCCCCTGGTGGGTGCGTCTGCTGAGCGCTCTGTGCCTCGGCCTTGGCACCATGATCGGCTATAAGCGCATTGTGCATACGCTGGGTGAGAAGATTGGGAACACGCACCTCACCCCCGCACAGGGCGCTTCAGCCGAACTGGTTGGCGCGGGCCTGATTGCCACAGCGGGTTATACCGGCCTGCCGGTCTCTACCACCCACATCATCACGGCCGGTATTGCCGGGACCATGCTGGGCTCTGGCAGCGGCATCAACCCGAAGATGCTGACCAAAATTGCTCTGGCATGGATCTTCACGCTGCCCATTACCATCACTATCGCAGCGACGCTGTTTTACGTCATTAGCATGTAAACGGTGTGCGTCCTGCCCGGGCTTCTATGCGCGGGCAGGGGGCGGAATACAGAAAGCTCAGGCTTTTTGATCACAGGGCGGGACAGGCAGCACTCTGCCGGTCCCGCCTTTTTTATTGTCTGTCTGCTCAGGCGCCTCGCGGGGCCAGCAGAATGAGGGACGCCCCCGCCAGACATACCAGCGCCCCCAGAATTTCCCATTTATCCGGCATGCGGCCTTCCACCACCCGCATCCAGACCAGTGATGCGGTGATATAAACGCCGCCATAGGCCGCATAGGCCCGGCTTGCGGAATCAGACTCAATACGGGTGAGCAGAAGTGCGAACAGGATCAGGCTGACAAGGCCGGGCAGGAGCAGCCATGCGGAGCGGCCTTCCTTCAGCCAGAGCCAGACCGCAAAGCATCCGGCAATTTCTGCAAAACCGGCCGCCAGATAAATCAGAAAAGGTTTCAGTAAAAGCACGGCCTGCCTCACGCTGTGGCTGCAAGAGCCGTCAACTTTACAGGGTGCCTGTGGTGGCAGCAATCATCCGGCCTTTACCGGCCCCGGCGTTCAGGCCTGAGCGTCCGGCACCTGCATGTCCACGCGGTAAGCGGCCAGCACATCGCCCGTCGGGCCATCCATACGGATCTGCCCGCCTTCCAGCCAGATCAGCCGGGTGCACCATTCTTCCAGCACGTCCAGCGCGTGGGAGGTGATCACCAGAATATCCGTATTGTTCACCACGGAAGACAGGCGTTTTTCCGCCCGCTCCCGGAAGTGGAAATCGCCGGCCATAAACCATTCATCCATCAGCAGGATCTGCGGGGTAATGGCCGTGGCCAGACCAAAGCCCAGACGCACAATCATGCCGGAAGAATAGAGCCGCACCGGCAGGTCTAAAAACGTATCAAGCTGGGCAAAGTCTTCCACATCCCGCTCAAGCTGATGGATCTGTGCGGTGCTCAGCCCTTTGTGGCGGCCCATCAGGGTAATGTTTTCACGCCCCGTCAGCTCCGGGTTCATGCCGGAATTAACGTCCAGCAGGGCCGCAACCTGTCCGCGAATATGCACATTGGGGGCATCCGGCATGTAGATGCCCGCCATCACCCGCAGCAGGGTGGATTTGCCAGCACCATTATGGCCAATCAGCCCGACACGTTCCCCGGCCCGGATTTCGACAGACACATTCTCCAGCGCCTGCACATAAACCGGCCCGCCATCCGCACGGTTCATGCGGACTTCCCCGCCCGTGCGCAGGCTGCGGGAACTGGCGAGAGCCGCTTTGCCACGCTTGAACAGCATCTTTTTCAGGGACCGTGCGCCACCATGAAAAATCGGGAATTCCAGAGAGAGAGCCCGGATGCTGATGGAGGAGGTGCCGGGGGCGACGCGCCCGGCGTCAAAAACAGAACCGCTCATACCCAGAACGCCAGTTTGCTGCGGGAGCGGGAAAAGACAAACAGGGCTAGCAGGCAGAAAAACACGCTGATCCCCCCGGCAATCAGCCAGGAGGTCGCGGTGGGGATCTGCCCCAGAAAGGGCCTGCGCACAATTTCCAGCAGGGAATAGAAGGGGTTGAAATACAGCCACCAGGCATGGGCACCGACCTGCTTGGGCTCCCAGATAATGGGGGTGATGTAGAAGATAATCTGCATCACGCTGCCAACAATGGGCGGAATATCACGGAAGCGCGCACACGCGCAGCCCAGCAGAAGGCAGAGGGCCACGCTATCCACCAGCCAGACCAGAAGGGCAGGCAGCGCCAGCACGACGTCCGCTCCCGGCGAGATACCAAAAATCAGAAAAACCGCGACCGGCACGACCAGATTATAGCTGAACACAATCCCGCAGCGCATCATGGTCCGCAGGGCCTGCACGGTGTAGGGCATGTTGACGGAACGCAGCGTTTCCGTGGCGCGGGTAAAGGTGGAACAGCTTTCCAGAATTAAGGCGGAAAGACCTGTCTGCCATAGAATTATCGAAATTGAGAGGTACGGGAGGTAGTCTCTCAGAACAAGATGAAACAGCTGGGAATAGATCAACCCCATGGAGCCGATCATGACCGCCGTTGTCAGTGTCAGCCAGAACGGCCCCAGTGTGGACCCGCTGAATTGCAGCCTGATATCCAGCCAGCCCAGCGTTGCGGCCAGACGCCACAGCCGGAAGCCATCCGTAATGTCCTTGCAGGCCATCACGATGCGCGAGCGCGTGCGTGGTGCTGAGTCCAGCAGGCGGGTGTGTTCAGAAGAACCGGAACTGACCATCATGCTTTCTCGCCTATCCGATCACGCCGCCGCCCGCAACTCCCGCCCGCTTTGGCAGAGCTCCGGCCCGCGCGGGCCGGCTCGCCGGACGTGTGGCGGGAGCAGGGATGATGTGTTGCATGAGAGAGGCTGGCGTTATAGAGACTTAGAGAAGATTCTTTCCATATACTCTCAGGAGAATCCCCGGCTGGCCCGTGGTGCCTCCTCACGTGGGCAGGGCGGATATACCCGATGACATCCAGACGACCCCCCTTGCGGTTTTATCAGTCCCTTGCTCCCCGGTGGCGTAAGGCCCTGCGTCGTGCGGCAAAAACCTCTCCGGCCCTTGGCCTGCTCGGGCTGCTGGCCGCCTGTGCGGGGCAGCCCGGCACTGATGGCTCTCCGTCCATTCCGGTCGCGGAAGAAGCCGCGCAGTACCGTGCCCATGCCCGTTCCTACTACGCTCCGCCCGGCCCGCCGGAAGATCCGTGGGGACCGTATATTCAGGAAGCATCCAAACGGTTTGACGTGCCGGAAGAGTGGGTCCGTGCTGTCATGCAGCAGGAATCCGGTGGGCGGCTGTTCCATAACGGCCAGTTTGTCACCTCCGCGCCGGGGGCCATGGGGCTGATGCAGCTTATGCCCCCCACATATGACTCTCTGCGTTATGCCTATAATCTGGGGGATGACGCGTTTGACCCGCATGATAACATCATGGCGGGCACGGCCTATATCCGGCAGATGTATGACGTTTATGGCTCACCCGGCTTTCTGGCAGCCTATAACGCTGGTCCGGGGCGGCTTGAGGATTTCCTGACGCGCAACCGCACCCTGCCGCGTGAAACCCGGAATTATGTGGCCTCCATCGGCCGACGTATCGTTGGCATCTGGCCCGCCAACCGCTCACAGGCGGATATGCTGGTGGCCAGCCATGACAGTATGGCCATGGCCTACCAGCCGGTGCAGTCCAACACGGAAACCAGTTCGGTCCGCACGGCCTGGCAGCGCAAGCAGTCCGGCCTGCCTGCGGATAGCCAGCCGGTGCAGGTGGCGCAGGCGGCGGAAAGTAACGGCACAGATACGCCGTCCTACGGGGCGGACTGGCATCCTGTGGCGCGTGCTTCTGCGTCTTCCACGCGGAGTGACGTCAGTTCTGTCTGGGCACAGCGCATGGCCAAAGCGGGTGCGGTCTCTGTCCCTGCGTCTGAAGCGCCGGTGCAGGTGGCGCAGGCGGTGGATGCTTCTGAACCGGTTGAAGATGCGGCGGATAAAACGCAGTCCGAGCCTGCCTCTCCCACGGTCTCTTCCCCCATTATTCCGACGCAGGCGCATGTGCTGCGTGTCGCCGCCGTAACCCCGGCCGCCACACCCAGCCGTGGCCGGTCATTCCATCTGGTCTCCCCCGCAATGGCGGAACCTGCTCCGTTGCTGAGCAAAAAAGCCCGTGCGCAGGAACCGCGCAACTGGGCCATTCAGGTCGGGGCGTTCAATACCGCGTCCATGGCGCAGCAGGCCACGGGGCAGGCCCGTAATCAGGCTACACTGTCCGGCGCCAAAGCGCAGGTTGCGGCTGTGCAGGTCAAAAAAGGCCGCCTCTATCGCGCCCGCCTGACCAACCTGTCCCACACAGATGCGGTCGCCGCCTGCCGCCGCCTGAGCGGGTGCGTGATTGTCTCCCCGGATTCTTCCCGCTCCTGACGTTAGAGCGAAGTTCTTTTCCGTAGACGGTAAAAAAGACCAGTCCTGATCCTTTTGGGTTTCAGGGCTGGTCTTTTTTTGTGGGTCAAAAAATGACTCTGCCTCTTTGTAAAAGTGGGCGTTTTTTCTTCAAAAAAGAAAGCTTTTCACGGTGGGAGCCTGTATGGGGATGCCACAAAGGACCGTGTTAGTCGAAAAGGGTTGAGTGGATATCATGGGTGATAAAGGGCGTCATGTCTGGGCCAGAGATTTACAGTCACTGATATCTGGAAGAAATCGCATCCTACTCTTTGCGCTTGTTTCTTTTTTGATATTTCTTGTGCAGGTATTTTACGGATTTGGATATCATGCCTTTGGGGATGAATCCGGACATGATATTGGCGGCTGGGCGATTGAAAACGGGGATATTCTCTACCGCGACTATATCGACGCCCATGGTCCTCTGGTCTTTTTCGTAACATGGCTGTTGGGAAAGGTTGTTGGATATCACTACGCCTTTCTGTTTCGCCTGAATGCCCTCTTTATCACCCTGATTTCTGCAACCGGGCTGTATTTTGTGAGCAGCGCGGCCTCATGGCGGGAGCGTTTGCTTTCCCCAGCACTCTTTCTTGGTCTGTTAGGTCCGGTCTGGATCGTGCAGGCTCTGAATATGAACGGGTATTGGATTTTTGGCGGAAATCTGACGGTTCTTGCCTGCTCTTTGCTTGTTGTTCCTGCTCTTCTGGATAAACCGGTGCAAAAATGGGCGGCTGCTGCGGGCGGCGCGGCTCTGGTCCTTTTGCCCTTTGTGGCTTATTCTTTTCTTCCGGTTACGGCGCTTTTTACCTTATCTCTTCTGGCTGTATTGTGTCGCCGGACAGCAAAGCTGAATAGAAAAGACGCTCTCTACAGCCTTCTGGGTGCAGCAGGCGCGCTGGGGATTTTTCTTTTGTGGATGCTGCTCTATGCAGATCTCAAAGGCTTTATTGTTTACCATTTTATTAACAATCAATTTTATTATGCGCATTATATTCCCTTCGGGTTTGCCGCTGTTTTCAAAAGCCTTCGGCCTTCGCTTCTCCCGGCTAATCTGGTCCAGACACTTGCGGTCTGCTCCCTGCTGCTCGGAAGCCTGATTCTTCTCGTCAGGACCCGTTATAAAATCGCAGGGCTTATCGCTATAGCAGGTCTTTTGTCTCTGGATGCGCGGGGCGGTACAACATTTCAGAATGGTACGTTTGTGGTCGCGGCATTAGGGTTTGTCGCCCAGATGGTGCCCTATTGGCTGAATGAATCCAGATACAAATTAAGTACAGTTTCCGCTCTTCTGGTCGTATGTTCCCTACTGGTCGGCCTGCATGCTGTTTCCACCCCCTTTGGGGAAGATTATGTACAACGCAAACAGGCAGGTTTTCATCCTTTTAAGAAAAGCGATAACCTGATTGACCAGAAAATCCGTGAATACGCGCATCCTGATGAACGTATTCTGGTTATTCCCTATAATCCAAACGTCTATATTGAGGCCGACCGGCTTCCCATCAAAAAATATCATGCCTATCTGCCCTGGGAGGCGGATTATGCAAAAAGTCCTGTCGCGGGGTATGAACGCGATATTTGTGTTGATCTTCCTAAAAATCCCCCGCCAGTCATTTATTTTGATAACTGGACCGTATGGGGAATCTGGAAGCCGGAAAACTTCATGGGCTGTGTCGTCCAGCTTTTACAGACGCAGTATACGCTGCTGCCCGGTATTCCTGACGTTTATGTGCGGAAGGACCGCCTAAAGCAGTAATGTCTCTCTCATGAGCAGAAACGAGGCACGGTCGTGCCTCGTATGTTCAGATCTTCGAGACTGTTTCAGCTTTTCTGTTTTTCTCCGGCGGCTTTCCCAGCTCCAGCCCCAGTTCCCGGGGGCGGCAACGGTGCGTTGTCACGCCCGGAATAGCGGTCGATAATCTGGCGGATGGCCCCGGCGGCTTCCTGTGCGGCCACTACGGCAATGTCACCCCAGTAGCCATCCAGTGAGTGCGCCTCAATATCGTGCAACTGGGTGGCGGCTCCGGCTTCCTTCCCGCTCTTGTCCGTTACACGCCAGACAATTTCAATATGCTGCTGCGGGTGGCCCGTGGTGCCTGCCGGGCCGGGGGTCAGTCTGACCGTTGTCGCGACGGTAAAATCCACGTTTTCTGTCGTGTTCTGGAGCGTGTAGGCCGTATTGCGGAAGGAGGCGGCAAAGGCTCGGCTGAGCGAGATATTGCCGTCACCCGGTGCTCCCGTCACACCTTTAAAGTAAACACGCGCAGCGCGATGCTTCAGGCTGTGCGGGTCTTTTTCCATATCGTCCGCCTGAATACCTGTCAGCACGGAGGCCACTTTGGGAGCGGCATCCTGTGCGGCAAGGCTCAGAGTCGCGGGGTCCGCAGCTGTCCAGAGCGCGGCCTGAAGCGGCTCGCCTTCCTGCGTGGCGCGCACTTCATTTTTCGGGGTCATGACCATATAGACCGGCACAATCTGGTCCCCTCGCTGGTCAGCCCGCATTTTCAGCCACCAGTCTCCGGGGCGGACGGGTTGTGCCATGGCGGGAATGGTCTGTTGCAGCAGTTCGGCCGCTACATCCTTGCTCCACAGTCTGGCAGCGTCAGGCGAGAGCCGGCTATCGGTCGGGACAGGAATATCCAGCCGGGAGGGCGGGGCATTGGCGGCCAGTCGCGCGCCTTCCTTGCCGGGGTCAGAAAAAGGATGCGGCATGTCAATGCAGCCGCTCAGCAGGATCAGGCCCGAGAGGGGAAGGGCCGTGTGGCGGAAAAAACCGCTCATCCGTTCTGCGCTCCTGTCGCAATGACTGAAATCTGGTGCCCGATTGGCCCACCACCGGCCAGCGTGCGCCGCCGGTGGCTGAAGAACCGGGCCTCATCCGCCCGCGTGTCCACGCCAAGGGCCGCCACCTGCCCGATCCCGGCGCGTTCCAGCCGGAACACGCACCAGCCTGCCAGATCAAACTGATAATGGCCCGGCTTGCCGGGGGTGAAAAACCGGGCGGCCTGTGGGTCGGCCGAGGTAATGGCGGCGTGCATGTCCTCGCCTGTTTCGTAGCTTTCCTGCGCAATACAGGGGCCAACGACGGCGCGGATTTCTGCCGGATTTTCGCCAAGAGCCTGCATGGCCTCCAGCGTGGCTTCCAGAACCCCGGCCAGCGCGCCGCGCCAGCTCGCATGGGCCGCGCCCACGGTCCTGCCGTCTTTTGAGGTAAACAGAACCGGGGCGCAGTCCGCCGTAATCACACCCAGCGCAACATCGGGCAGGCGTGTGACCATCGCATCCGCCTGCTCACCCTCTCCCGGGGCCCAGGGCGTTTCCACCGTTATCACGCGGGGGCAGTGGATCTGGGTCACACCCAGCAGCTTTTCCGGTGCAACACCCAGACAGGCAGCCACGCGGCGGCGGTTTTCCGCCAGACTGGCCGGATCATCCCCCGAGCGGGTTGAGCAGTTCAGGCTGGCATACGGTCCGGTGGATACGCCGCCTTCCCGCGTAAAAAACCCGTGCCGCGCGGGGGCCAGAAGGGGGCTGGTCAGGGGGGATGGGCGCGTTGAAGCGGTCTGGCCGGATGTCATTCAGCCGGTCCTTTCATAAAGCCGGGGGGCATGGGGAGTAAGGGGGAGGTCAGGGCCATCACCCGGAAAAGATGCCCCATCTTTTCCGGTGCGGCCAGTCTGTCCGCGCCGCTGCGCAGAGCGTCCGCGTCCTGCGGGCTGGCATGGGCGGCAAGCTGCTCCGTGCGTTCCATCAGCCCTAAAGCACGCAAAAACGCCCCTTGTGTGACAGCGCCCCAGATGGTCGCTCCCGCCTGCCGGGCAGCGGCGGCAAAAGCGGTAAAATCCACATGGGCGGTCAGGTCGGCCTCTCCTGCTGCGTCTAGAGGTCTGGCAGGGCGGGCGTGGCGCAGGGCTTGCAGAGAATCCCCGGTTAGGCTGGAGTTATGGCCGTAATCCAGAAAGAGGGCAGCGCCCGGCGTGTGCGCAAAACGCTGCCCGAGCAGGCGGCCGACGTCCAGTGCGGGTTCACACAGTTCCACCACGCAGTCCGGGTCCAGCGCGCGGCCATCTGGTAGCTCGGGAGCCGGGCAGGGTACGCAGCAAAAGGCGGCATCCTGCACATAATGTTCCAGCCAGCCTGCGGGTGTGTGCAGAAACTGGCGAATGGGCAGAGCATCCAGAAATTCATTGGCAACCAGAATCAGCGGGCCACCCGGCAGACTGTCCAGCCCGGTATGCCAGACTGGCGCAAGCCCCGGCACACGGGCTGCGAATGGCGCCAGCGCCTTTGCCTGCGCCTCCCGCATCAGAGGGGAGGTTTCAACCAGATGCACCTCAAGCGCGTGTGCAAAGGTCGGCACGCGGGCGGTAATCAGCCGGAGCATGTCGGCCATCAGCGTGCCGCGCCCCGGCCCGGCTTCGGCAAGAATTACACGGCTGGGGCAGCCCATACTGGCCCACACAGTCGCGGCCCATGCGCCCAGAAGTTCCCCGAAAACCTGAGAGATTTCCGGTGCGGTAATAAAGTCACTCAGCAGAGGATGCGTCGCGTAATACCGGGCATTGGCCCGCGCCATAAAATGGTCCAGCCGCTCCGGCCCTGCCGGGGGTGCTGAGGGAGCGGGTGAGGATCGCGGATCGGGCGGGTACGTGGGCATGACGCGTGCCTCTTCAGGCCCCGGCGTCTGGCGCGGGGGCCGGGTCCGGCAGGCCGGTATAAACCGGGCTGCGGCGGGCATGCAGCATCAGCGCCACACCGGCGGCCAGCATGGGGACGCACAATACCTGCCCCATGGTCACCCCGCCGGGCAGGAAGCCCAGAAACGCATCCGGTTCCCGGAAAAATTCGCAAAAGCTGCGCGCGCAGGCATAGCCCGCCAGAAACAGCCCGGCCAGAAAGCCCGGACGTTCCCGCACGCTCTGCCTGCGGGAGACAAGAAACATGACACTGAAGAGCAGCAACCCTTCCGTCAGTGCTTCATACAGTTCGGACGGGTGGCGGGGAATGGGCCCGGCATTGGGGAAGATCATCGCCCAGGGCAGGCTGGCGGGGGCTTCCCGCCCCCATAGTTCCCCATTGATAAAGTTGGCAATACGCCCCAGCCCCAGCCCGACCGGCACAGCCACCGTCACACGGTCCGCAAAGGCCAGAAAATTGATCTTGTTGCGCCAGGCAAACAGCGCCATGGCCACAATCACGCCCAGCGCACCGCCGTGGAAGGACATGCCACCCTTCCAGACCTGCAGGATACTCAGCGGATGCGTCAGATAATAGCCCGGCTGATAAAACAGCACATAACCCAGCCGGCCGCCCAGTAGCACACCAAGCGTCACCCAGCCGAGAAAATCATCCGCCTGTTCCGTTGTGGCGGCGCGGGGGGCAAGCGGCACCAGCCTGCGAAGAAGGGAAACCCCCAGCACAATGCCCACAATGTAGGACAGCGCATACCACCGGATGGCCAGCGGCCCCAGATGCACCAGCACCGGGTCAAATTGCGGGAAGAGAAGAACTGGCAGCATGCAGGGTCCTGTGGGGGCGAAAGATCAGAGGGCTGTCAGGCGGAAAAACCCGGCCGTACAACAGATTTAAGTGGGTCAGCAGGCGGACTCAGAGATACGGGTTCTCCGTTGCCAGATAGTTTTGCACATACTGGCGGATGCCGTCTTCCAGCGTGGTAAACGTGCCTGTATAGCCCGCCGCCCGCAGGCGCGTGAGGTCCGCCTGCGTGTAGGACTGATACTGCCCGCGCAGGCTGTCCGGCATGGCAATAAATTCGACGCGGCGGGGGCAGCCTGCGGCGTCACACACCGCATGGGCCAGATCCAGATAGGACCGGGCAACGCCGCTGCCGCAGTTGAAAAGCCCGGAGACGGAGGGCGTGTCATACAGCCAGAGCATGACGTCCACCACGTCGCCCACCCAGATAAAGTCCCGCATCTGCTGGCCATCGGCAATGTCCGGGCGGTCGGAGCGGAAGAGACGGGCCGGGTTGCCCGCTTTTACCTCATCATACTTCACCTTCACCACAGAGATCATCTTGCCTTTGTGGTATTCATTCGGGCCGTAGACGTTAAAGAACTTCAGCCCGGCCCATTGCGGGGGCTGCGGGGCGTGCTTCTTCAGCCCGGCCATCACATGCTGGTCAAATGTGTGTTTGGACCAGCCATAGAGGTTGAGCGGGGTCAGCCGGTCCAGCGTCGCCGGATCATCCGAGAACAGTTCCGGCCTGTCGGCGGCGCCATAGGTCGCGGCGGAGGAGGCATAGATAAAGCGGGTGTCCGTGCGGGCACACCAGTCCCATAGAGTCTGGGTCAGGGCGACATTGGTCCGCCAGACAAGGTCGGCGTCCCGTGCCGTGGTCTCGCTGATCGCGCCCATATGGAACACGGCGTCCACTTTCGGGCCGGTGGCCAAAAACGCCTCCAGCTCTTCCGGCGCGATAACGCGGGAGGGGGCATGGGCTGCCAGATTCCGCCATTTCAGGTCAGACCCCAGCCAGTCCACCACCACGGTTTCCACGCCACGCTGTGCGAGGGAAGCCTGAAGGCATGAGCCAATGAAACCGGCGCCACCGGTGATGATAATCATGGGCGGGAATTATAAAGAACGCGGCCTCTCCCTCCAAGATGTGAGACGGATTTTCCCCTGTTCTTTTTACTATGCAGGAAATATTTCGCATCTGACGGATGTTTTCGCGTAAAGAGAAGCAACACACAGAACCGTGAGGGGGTATAGGCTCCTCTGGAATGGATCTGTTCTGATGCGTTTACCAAGGATTTCCTGATGAAGAAGCTTCTCATCCCTGCGATTCTGATTGTTGGCCTTCTGGCCATTTTCGGGTCCAGCTATAACCGCTTCATGGCGGCGGACCAGAATGTGCTGGAGCAGACGGGCCAGTTGCAGAACGAGGTACAGCGCCAGTCTGACCTGATCCCCAATCTGGTCAACACCGTAAAGGGCTATGCCACGCATGAGCATGACACCCTGACAGACTATGCCGCCGCCCGTTCCGGTGAAACGCCGCTGAGCCGGATTGACCCGCGCACGGTAGACAACGCCACCCTCCAGCAGAAAATTCTGGAAGCCCAGACCCGCAACGCCAAGGAAATCAGCGCGATTAACGCCGTTGTGGAACAGTCTCCGCAGTTGCAGGCCAATCAGGACTTCACGCGCCTGATGGTGCAGCTTGAAGGCTCCCAGAACCGCATTACGGTGGCGCGCCAGCGTTTGCAGCAGGCTATTCTGTCTTATAACCAGACGGTCATGCACTTCCCCGGTAATCTGGTGGCAGGCATCATGGGGTACCATGCGCGCGTCTATTATCAGGCCACGCCGGAAGCCCAGACCCCGCCGGTTGTTGATTTCTCCAAACACTGAAAACCAGCGCGTAGAGGCATAACAGCATGCGGCAGGATCATCCCGTGTTCCGCTGGCCAGAAGGGGGCGGGCTGCGGCGCGCCTTTCGTGTCCGTCTGTTCGGGCTGGTGGCCCTTCTGGGGCTGGTCCTGTTTGGGGTGGCACCTGCCCCGTTTGCCTCGGCCGATGCGCGCGCAGAGGCCCCCGTAGACAATGGCGTGCTGCTGCGCCAGTGGGTGACGGATCCGCAAAGCGTTCTCTCTGCGGATGAGAACGCGGCCCTGTCCCACAAACTGTTCCAGCTTTCCCAGACGCTCCCCGGTAATCCGCAGATTCTGGTCTCTCTGCCCGGCCATGTGGATGATATCAGCCTGTATGCCAATGAGGCCTTCCACAAGACCGGCATTGGCAAAAAGGGCGTGGATAACGGCCTGCTGGTGGTGCTGGATATCCCCGACCGTCAGTCCCGCATTGAGGTCGGGTACGGGCTGGAAGGCGTGCTGACTGACCTGCAAACGCATGACATTCTGCAAGCCGCCAGACCCGACCTTCAGGCGGGCCATTATGCGCAGGCTGTCAATGGTATTGTAGACGCTCTGGCGGATGTGCTGGCGCATGCTGACCCGGCCGATATCGGCGGGACTGCGGCTGCCAGCCAGCAGCCGGATTCCCGGACCGATGCTCTGGAGGCCCTGACGGGTCTGGTCGTGCTGGGCCTGCTGTTTGTCCTCCTGCCTGTCTGGCTGATCCGCCGTGCGCGTCGCCGTGCAGCCCTGTATCCGGGGGGCTATGTGCCGCCGGACGTGCAGGCCGAGCGGAGTGCTAAATGGAGCTTTTTCCTGAATCTCGGCCTCAATATCCTGTCCGCCATTCTGCAAAGTCGTGGCGGCGGGCGTGGAGGCGGTGGCGGCTCCTTTGGCGGGGGCGGAAACGGCGGCGGCTTTAGCGGCGGCGGTGGAGATTCCGGCGGCGGTGGCTCACAGAGTTCCTGGTAAAAGGGGCTGACTTTTAGCCCCATCGTCTTACACTGAGCCTGCTCTGAAAATTAAGACCGACCTGAGTGGAGGAGAAACCCATGAGTGAAGAAATTACCGTCGTTGCTTTTCTGAAAGCCAAACCGGGTGCGGAGCAGCAGGTGGCGGACGCCATGAAGGCCTGTATCGCCCCGACGCTGACGGAAGAGAGCAACCTGTCCTACGTGCCGCAGCAGGATCAGGATGACCCGCAGACATTTGTGTTTGTGGAACGCTGGACCAGCCGTCAGGGCCTGAATGACCATATGGAAACCCCGCACTTCAAAACGCTGATCGCCAGCGTGCAGGGCCTTCTGGAAGCGCCTCCCGCCGTACATGTGCTGAAGCCGCTGGCCGCGCTCTGACACTCCACCAGTTCTGACCGCTTCAAAAACCGGGAAGGCCTTACGGCTCTCCCGGTTTTTTTGTGCCTGCCTACCAACCTGCCTGCCTGTTTGCGCCCTGTGCGAAACGCATATCCGATTCGGGGGGAACGCAACCCTTAAAGCGTATACGATATCTGATAAAAGCAGGTTTGGTATGATAAAAATGCATAGCTTTCGTTTCACGTATGACGTGAAAGAGGCGAAGTGTGTCAGAAATGTATCATTTCAGATGCAAAATATTGCACAGTTCTATTTTGGGGCTTTCGGTTTCGGGGCAAAAACGATTTTAAAAGTATTACGACTTTTATAAAAAATGTTTCACGCTTCTCCATGTTGGGATCAGATTTGATGGCGCACGGACATCGCAAGCTTGTAAAACGAGGTTTTTCTAAAAAAGACCGTGCTTCCCTGTCTTTTTCACTGCTCTATGTTGTGCCTGTTCTCGCCGCGGGTTTTCCCGTTCTGGCTCAGGCGGCGCAGGGTGCCTCTGCTACGGCACAGGTCACTCCGTCTCATGCCAAGGCAGCTAAAAAAACAGCAGCCCGGACCAAGGCTGTTAAAACATCCGCTCCCGTTGCAGCACCGGTCTCTGCGCCTGCGGCTACAGGCGCGGTACCTCTGAGTGCATCCCAGACCAAAACCGCCCGCGCCGCTCTGGCTCAGGCCAACACGTCTGCGACGGAAGCGGGCAAGCCGGAAAGCGTTACGGTTCTCGGGTCACTTTTTAAAGACCCCAACCTTAAAAGCATGTCGCCCATTACGCATATTTCGCGTCAGGATATGCAGCGCCGCGGCTTTGCCAACGTGACGGACGCTTTGCAGTCCCTCTCGTCCAACGGCGCCGGGACCCTCTCAAACGCCTTCTCTGCAAATGGCGCGTTTGCTGGCGGTGCGTCTGCTCCGTCTCTGCGTGGCCTTTCAACCGATTCAACACTGGTGCTGATGGACGGCATGCGTCTGTCTTACTATCCGTTGTCTGATGACGGTGAACGCAACTTTGTTGATACCAACTGGATGCCGTCTTCCATCATGGAATCTGTTGATACCATGGAAGACGCCGGATCATCTCTTTACGGTGCTGACGCGGTCGCAGGCGTTATCAATTACAACACCCGTAAAGAAATCAAAGGGTTTGAAGGCAACGCGGAAGGTGGTCTGGCACAGGGCGGTTTTGGTGGCCACCAGAAGCTGTACGCCACCTACGGCGTGGGTGATCTGCACCGCGATGGGTATAACTTCTACGTCAACTCTGAATATCAGCAGGATGACGCCATCTATAACCGTCAGCTTGGATATCCCTATAATACGTCAGACCTTTCCGGAATTGGCGGGATTAACGGCATCACAAACGTTTCTGATGGCGCAGGCAACATCAATAACTTTGGACCCACGCCTGTGGCGCTTGTCCGCCCCAGTAATGGTGGGACGAGTGGTGTCGGCGCCTGGCAGCTTGCCAATCAGTCCGCCGGGTGCGGAAAATACGGGTCTGTTGTGACGGGGGCCGTTGCGGGGGCTGCCGGCACCAGTCAGGCCTGCTCTCAGAATTCTGAGAATGATTACGGCCAGATTTCGCCGTCTCTGCGCCGTATCAGCGCCACGGCGCATCTGACAGTGGATGTCACGCCCCGGTCTCAGCTGACATCAATGTTCATGTATTCTCAGGCGCTGTCTGAATATACAGGCACATCTTATGCCGCGCGTGCACGCTCACAGTCCCGCAATGCGGATACGCTGAGCACTCCCATCCCGGTTACTCTGCCTGATGGTTCTCCCAACCCGAATAATACGTTGGGTGTGCCAGAACAGGTTTATTACACATTTGGTGATTTGCTTCCGACAACACAGCAGTTCAGCCAGAACTTCCGTGGTGCTGTGCGCTATAACGGCACGGCGGCTTCTCACTGGGGCTCAGACTGGAATTATGACGTCAACTTTACCGGCATGAACACCATGTTGCAGCAGACCATCACGGGTGCGCCAACAATTGCCGGTATCAAAAACGCCATTATCAACGGAACCTATAACTTCCTTGACCCGACGCAGAACAGTCAGGAAGTTCTGAATTCCATTGCGCCGAAAAACGTCATGAATGCCCGTTCTCAGGAATATTCGGGTGACATGCATGTGTCCAAAGGGCTGTTCCGCCTGCCCGGCGGTATGGCAAATCTCGCAATTGGCGGGAATATCCGGTACGAAGCTCTGAACGACCCGAGCGCCAACCCCTATGACCGCAATAACCCGGACGCACAGTATGTCGGGTATATCAACCCGTTTAACGCTGCTGGCAGCCGCTGGGTTGAAGCCGGGTACTGGGAACTGGGTCTGCCGTTCCACAAAATGGTACAGGCCGATATTTCCGGCCGGTATGACCATTACGCACAGGGGAGCGGGTTTGGCCGTTATTCTCCTAAAGCGGGCCTGTCCTTCACGCCGGTACGCCAGCTGACGCTGCGTGGCACGTTCTCCCGTGGCTTCCGTGTGCCCAGCTTTGCTGAAACCAACGGGATGAATGTTGCTTACACAACCTACAACGTGACCAACCAGAACTTCATCAACCAGCATCTGAACGCAAACGGCACGGCAAACAGCTATGCACAGGCTTACAGCCTTGGGCAGAATACGGCTGGTAACCCGAACCTGAAGCCGGAAATTTCAACCAACTTTACGGGGGCTGCTGTTATCCGCCCCACAGACTGGCTGAACTTCACATTTGGATATTACTACATCAAAAAGAGCAACTACATTGCACCGAACCCGCTTGGCGCTACGGCTATCGCCAATGCGTGGCTGAGCGGCGGGGATGCCGCTGTTCCAGCAGGCACCAGCGTCACGCCTGACGTGATCGATACCCAGAACCCCACAGGGCAGGTCCGCCCTTACATGGTTAATCTGGCCTATCTGAACACCCGCAGTCTGGTAACAGATGGTGTGGATATGAAGGTAAATGCCAATGTGCGTCTTCCGGGCTTCCTGCGGGATGTTCGCCTGATCAGCACGGGGCAGGCTACGTATGTTCGCTCCTTTAACCTTACTATGCCTGATGGTCAGGTGCAGCACTGGGCTGGTACTCTGGCACCGTATAACGCGGTTTCGGCTTCCGGCACGCCGCGCTGGCGCGCCAACTGGTCCAACACCTTTATCTGGAAAAACCTCTCTGTTACGCCGACGGTTTACTACACCAGCGGGTACAAGAACGTGGCAGAAGACACCAACGGTGTTGGTACCCGGAGCTGCGCTGATAGCGCTAACCTTCTGGTTGGCAGCGCCTATGCCCCGAGCAACCAGTGCCACATTAAAAACTGGTGGGATGTGGACCTGAACGTGACGTACCGTATCAACGACAGATGGCGCGTTTACACCACAGTGTATAACCTGCTGGGCTTCCGTGCCCCTGCCGATTACGGGACGTATGGCTCCTATCTTTATAACTCTTCATGGGCTGAAAAAGGTGCCATCATGCGCTCCTTCCAGTTTGGCGTAAACGTCACTCTGTAAGACAAGAAAAGAGAGTTTCCGGATGCCGTAAACAGTATCCGGTAATCTCTCCATCAGCGCAGACCTGCGGGGTCGCAAAGTTGCCAGAGGAAAGAGCCATCTTTCCTCTGGTTTTTTTATGGACCATTCAGGATGTTTTTTAATGCACACCCTGCCTGTCGCGAGGCTGCTCTGTGCAAACATCCCCTTTGCGTCCTGCGTCAAACGAAAAGACCCTGAGCGCACCCTGCTTACAGGTGTTTGTCAGGAGAGTGTCTTTCTCTTTTTGCGTAATTCTTTTGCGTAAAAATGATCGTGCCGATCGTCCTGCCAAGAGCAAGACAATCAGTTATTCACGCCCCACGCGGCCGGAATGAAGGAGTGAAGCAGCACGCTCTGCCAACTCCTTCACCACTAGCTTTGCACTGCGACTGTGCAGGATAGGAAGCTGCTGTGTGGTGGCTGGAGCTATCGAGGCGTTTGCTAAAGAGTATTTACTGCACAGGAAAGTTATCGTCAGGTTCAGTCAGGATACGGCCTGCACCCGACAGAGAGACGCCCCTGTGGCAGGTAGTCCTTTCTCGACCTCTCACAGTGTTTGATGATCTGTGTGATGGTCAGCAAAAAAGCCAGAGGAAAGAGATGTCTTCCCACTGGCTTTTTTATAGCCTTTCCGGGGTATCAGGCGGTGAGACCCCGGACGATGAAGAAGCAGATTACCGCATCACAAACTGCTGCACCGCCACCATGATGCCAAGGCAGATGGTCAGGAACAGGCTGTGTTTAAATGTGCGGGCCAGCACAACGCCTTCCTGCCCTTTGAGGGAGGTCACGGCCACCCCGGTGGTGATGTTCTGCGGGGAGATCATTTTCCCCATTACACCGCCGGAAGAGTTGGCGGAGGCAAACACCACAGGGTCCAGAGAAAGCTGATGCGCCGCCGCCACCTGAAGGTTGCCGAACAGGGCGTTGCCGGAGGTGTCGCTGCCTGTCAGGAATACGGCAATCCAGCCAAGGAATACGGACACAAACGGGAACAGGACCCCGGTAGACGCCACGGCGTAGCCCAGTGTGTAGGTCATGCCGGAATAGTTCATCAGAAACGCCAGACCAATCGTCAGCGCCACTGTGACGACGGCCAGCCAGCCCTGCCGTGCGGTCGTGACCAGCGCTGCCCAGATTTTACGCGGGGCAAGGCGGGTGAACAGGGCTGTCAGCAATGCAGAGAGCAGGATGGCTGTGCCAGTGCCCAGCGGCTCAAAGTTCCAGACCGCCGCATAGGGTTTCTGATACAGGGAGATAAAGACCTGATGGTCCAGCCCCGGCCATTTGATGGGCATAGCGCCAATTTTGGCAATGTGCAGCGCATCCCACACTACAACAACCAGAACAACCGTGATCCACGGAATCCAGCCCTGCCAGTGCGGACCGTTCCAGTCGCCCTCTTTGCGCGGAGCCTGTTGCAGAATGGCGGCGTCAATCGCATGCGCCGGGTCAGGCGTGGGCTGCCAGAGTTTCAGGAATACAATGGTCGCCAGAAGAGAAACGCAGGAGGAGAGCACGTTGGTCAGGCTGTATGTCACCCAGCTTGATGTGACCACCAGTGTCAGGGCAAAGCTGCCGCTGGCAACCACCAGCACCGGCCAGATCTGCCGCAGGGTGGACCAGCCCGCATACAGCACCATCACATAAAACGGGATGAAGAACGCAAACGGCGCAATCTGGTGGCCAATGGTCGCGCCCAGTGTATCAGCGGGCAGGCCGGTGATGGAGGCAAGCACGGTAATAGGGATCCCCAGTCCGCCGAAGGCCACCGGAGCGGAATTGAAAATCAGCACATAGGTCAGGGCTTCCAGCGCGGGAAAGCCGAGCATGATCAGCAGGGCGCTGGTAATGGCGACAGGCGTTCCAAACCCGGCCACTCCTTCCAGCGCTGCGCTGAAGCAGAAGCCCAGCACCACAAGCATAATGCGGCGGTCATTGGGCAGATGCGTGATGATCCATTGCCGGAAGGCATCAAACCTCCCGCTTTCCTTGGCAATGTTGAAAAGGAACAGCGCCGTAAGCGCAATCCACATAACCGGCAGGAAAGAAAAAATGACCCCGTTGCTGATACTGGCGACGGCCAGTGACGCTGGCAGCCCCCAGACAGTAAGAGCCATAATCACCCCGACAGTCAGTCCCCCCAGCGTGGCCTGCCACGCCGGCCTGCGCAGCACACCCATCAGAACCAGTGTCGTGAGAATGGGGGCGGCAGCAAGGATAAAGGAAAGAACCAGAGAGTGACCTGCGGGCACGAGAGGCTGAATAAACATGATCGTCTCTTTAGACAGGATTAATTCCCAGAGTGGGATGGTCCTATGCGTAACGCGCAAGGCTGCCAGATGCGGACTCACGTTTGAGTGTAGGCGGCTGCTCAGCCGCCGGAAGATGTGACGGAAGGCTGAGAAGAGCCGTTTTCATTAAAATGACATAATAGTAACCTTATCACTGTTCCTGATGTTTTACTGGGTGCAGACGGTTTTCCGGCGGAGCAGGCAATCCACAGGCGCGGACAGAGGCTCCATGGTCCGGGCGCGTAAGGTATGAGGCAGAGTGTGCGGAATCGACCATCCAGACGTGTAGTGTGGATGCTGGCTACAGCCTTCGGGCTCGGGGCCGGTGGGCTTCTGCCTGCGCAGGCCCGCTCTTACCACGCTGTGTATGACCCGAATGCCGCCTATGACCCGGACGCTATTTATGACATGGGCACCGTCCAGACCGCGCATCCGGCCTATCGGGCCCCCGGTCCGGCGGAAGACCCGTGGGGGCCTTATATCCGTCAGGCGGCCCGGCGTTTCGCGATCCCGGAAACGTGGATCAGAGCCGTCATGCAGCAGGAATCCGGCGGCAAACAATATCTCAATGGCGGGCTGACAACCTCCGGAGCCGGAGCCATGGGGCTGATGCAGCTTATGCCCGCCACCTACGCGGATATGCAGAGCCAGTACGGTCTGGGGGAGGACCCCTATAACCCGAAAGATAATATTCAGGCCGGGGCGGCCTATATCCGCCTGATGTATGACCGCTACGGCGCGCCGGGCTTTCTGGCAGCCTATAATGCCGGGCCGGACCGGGTGGATGATTACCTGAATAATGGTCGCCATCTGCCGGATGAAACGGTGAACTATGTCGCGGCCATCACACCGCATCTGGGCGGCGGCGTGGCCGTGCGGGGTAAATGGGCGCCGGTTCCGGTGCAGAGTATAACGCAGGTCGCGTCTTCCGATGCCTATTATGCTAAAGCTGACCTCTCCCGTACGGCTGATGGCTGCCTGAGAGACCCGGACGCCGCGTATGATCCCTCAGCCCCGTGCCTGATGGACCGGGATACCCCGCACCCTGACCCTGTGCCCTCAGCCCCTGACCCGGCCCCCGTTGCGGTCGCGCAGGCGGAAACGCCCCAGCCGGCGGAGCCTGCGCCGCCGGCTCCTGTCCAGACGGCAGCGTTATCGTCTGACATCCAGCCTGCCATGAGGGGACGCAACGCGTCGCCGTCCTTCACGCAGAGCAGCAGTCTGCCGCCTGCGCGCGTGCAAAATGCAGTTTATACGACGACAGCATCCGCTTCGGACCATATGTTGAGGCTGCCCGCCTCCTATTCGCCCGCCGCCGGAGCCAGCCACCTACCGGTGCTGTCTTCCGCAGTCGTAACGCGCCCTTTGCAGACGCCGTCGCGTAACGGAAAAGGGGGAACGGTGCAGGTCGGCGCATTTGCGTCCTATGCGGAAGCACGCCACGCGGCGGAACGTGTTAACCGTGTTCTGGCGTCACGTTCCATGCAGGCAACTCCCACAGTGCAGCCGGTCTCGGTGTCTGGAAAGGCCATGTATCGCGCACAACTTATTGCCAGTGGCGGTGCGCAGGCATCCGGTGTCTGTCAGATTCTGCATGCCCGGTCCATGCCGTGCTTCCCGGTACGAAATAGCTGAGCAGAAAAGATTTTAGAAAGCTTATTTTCTTAAAAAATAGTTTTCAGAATTTCCCGGTATCCGGGGGTGTTGAAATGTCTTTTCATCCCCCCGGATACGGTATTGGGAAATCTTACTTTATCTGATCATCCGGGTTGTTTTTGTTATAGGAGGCCGTCAGGGCAGCCAGAGTGTCTGCGTCGGGCTCGCCCAGCGGCATCTGGTAGAGTGTTTTGCCGTAGCGGCGGGAGAGTAACCCCCATGTCGCTTTGTCCTTGTCAGAAAATACAACATCCAGCTGATTGTCTGCGCAATCATGCGGTTTGCACAAATGCCCGACCAGATACGTCTTGCCGTTCTGCTTAAGCGTTTCCGCAGGAGACGAGGTGGCGGCAGCGCGCGTTACCCAGTCCGGCAGTGTTGTCATGCTCTGATAAGCATGGCGATAGTGCGCAGTTTTTGCCAGATCGGCTGAGGTCTGCGTGCTCTGGGCAAAGGCGGGTGTTGCAAGGCAAAAAGCCAGCATCATAAAGGGAAGTTTTTTCATTCTTATTGCTCCTGTCAAAACGCTGTAAGACGGTGACGCCATGACTATAAACCGGTTACACTCAAACACAGAGTATAAAACGCGGATATGGAAAATCTGATGAACACTTATGCGGGACTGGTCACAGTCCTTAACAGTCTGAACCAGCGTGCCCATACCGCGTTTGATACATTGCGGCAGGGGCCGGACTGGCAGGTGCGTTCTGACGTCACCATTCCAGCGCTCCGGCATGCTGCTTTACTGATGCTGGTGAAAGATGAGTCTGATTGTCTGGGGCTGAATTTACGGCACCATTACCGGTTGGGGTTCCGGCGGTTTTTTATTCTCGATAATAACAGCACGGATGGCACGGATCAGGTCATCGCGCATTTCCGAAAAGATGCTCCTCAGGCGGATATTTTTTACGCGCAGGATTATCAGAAGGCCTATTATCAGGCGGCAAAAATGCAGGCCCTGCACCAGTTTGCAGAAACCTACCTGCGGCACGACGCCAATCCGCCAGACTGGATATTCTTTGTTGATGCCGATGAATTTATCACCTGCTGCCATCGGGGCCAGAATGCTGCGGAAGATTTTACGCGCATGGTGACGGACCCGGAGGCGCGGCTGCTGATGTTCCACTGGGCGCAGGCAGCACTGGTCACCAGCGCACCGCCTTATAGGCTTACGTCTTTTGGGGCCTCTCTGGCGGAAACAGAGTGTGTCGTCTGGCCCGCAATGCGGGAGGAGGTGACAAAGGTGGCGGTCCGGACCGGTTTTGGTCTGACAACAGGGCAGGGCAACCATTTTGTCGAGCAGCCTGCTCTGGTGGAGGGCCATACCCGGCTGATGATGGATGTGGGGTTTTGTATGTTGCACTTTCCGTACCGTTCCATGCCGCAGGTTGAACGAAAGCTGCTGAATGGCATGGACGCTTTGCGGGCAAGCCATTTGCCACCGGAAATGGGCCAGCACTGGCGTGTGCAGTATGAGCAGTATCAGCAGGGTGGTCAGGAGGCGTTACGCAGAATACTCGCACAGCATCTGGCTCTTTGCCTGACGACCGGGCAGGAGCAGGCCCCGGAGAGCCGCTGAGTTTTCAGAAATTTTGGGAAGAGTAGAGGAAGGCTGCTCTTTGCGAGGGATGCCGCGATCGGAAGTCTGGAGCGAGAGAAGCCTTAAGTCGCAAAACAGGATGCAGGCTCACAGACTTTAAGAAGAAGATTTCCCGATCGTCTGCATCCGGCACAAGACAGAAAGGCCAGAGACCGCGCTTTATTTCCAGAACAAAATCTGGATCTTAGCAGCATCACAATTTAAAAAGGAAAGTGGTGCACCCGAAGAGACTCGAACTCCTAACCCCCAGATTCGTAGTCTGGTGCTCTATCCAGTTGAGCTACGGGTGCGCCTTGACGCGGTGTTTAGCCGAGGGCGCGGGGGGTGGCAACCCCCAAAATTCACACCGGGCGATTTTTTTTTAATCATTCCCCATAAAGTTCTTCCACGCCCGGCCTTCGGGGCGCTTCAGCGTGACATGCGCCCGGCATTCCGGCGTGCCGTAAACGCCTTCAAACGTATCGCCCACCGGATGCGCTTCAAACACCATAGGAAGCTGCTGGTGGTGGGAATCCTGTAAAATGAGCTGCGCATGATAATGCTGCGTCTTCTTGTCCGGCACGCCGCGCAGCACCAGTGCTCCCATTTCGGGCGTGAAGGTGATGTGTTTGGGCTGGATCTGCATGAGTGAGACGGTATGGACCGGGCAGTTATGCCCTTTCTCGGCCACCAGCGTGCCGATCCATTCCCCATACGGGTCATCCGCAGCCGGGCCAGCCGCACCGCACAGCAGGGCCAGCACGGCAAGACCTGCCAGCGGCAGGGTGCGCGCAGACCGGAACCCTGACGGGTTCACAGACTGACGGACAAAGTGGCGCACGCGCTTGCCGGGCAGAAGAGAGAAAGGATTCATGAACACGCTCCTGTCAGAGAGAAATCCGGGGCTGCCTGCCCCGTTCAGAGGGCGCTCCGGCAGCCTGTCTTTATGAAATGATCCTGCGGAGAGTCTTATTATAGGGTGACGTCCGCGCTGCACCGTTTTATATGCGCTCTTTAGCATACAGCCGCCCCCGCTCCGGCGCACTCTTCCCGCGCTCTGCCCGGTGGTCGCTGTCCGTCGTTTAGAAAGCCGCTCAGGCGCTGACCAGAAAGACAGTAGCTCATGCCTGCCGATGCCACCATCCCCGCTTCCTCCACCAAACTGGACGAGTCCCTTCATCAGGACCGTATTCTGATCCTGGATTTTGGCAGTCAGGTGACACAGCTTATTGCCCGCCGCGTGCGGGAAAGCGGTGTCTATTGTGAAATCTGGCCGTTTACCGCCACGGAAGAGCGCATCCGCGCCTTCGCGCCGCGCGGCATTATTCTCTCTGGCGGCCCTGCCAGCGTGACAAACCCGGATTCTCCCCGCGTGCCGGAAGTGGTGTTTGAGCTGGCTGTGCCGGTTCTGGGCATCTGCTACGGCCAGCAGGCCATGTGCCTCCAGCTTGGTGGCCGGGTTGAAAGCTCCGACCATCGCGAGTTTGGCCGCGCCTTTGTTGATATTGTGGAAGATTGCGCACTGTTCCGCGGCGCATGGGCCCGTGGCAACCGTGAGCAGGTTTGGATGAGCCACGGGGACCGCGTGACGGAACTGCCCCCCGGCTTCCGGATTGTGGCCGTGAGTGAAGGCGCACCGTTTGCCGTTATCGCGGATGAGGGCCGCCGCCTGTATGGCGTGCAGTTCCATCCGGAAGTGGTGCATACGCCGCACGGGGCCGCGTTGCTGCGGAACTTTACGCATAATGTGGCGGGCTGCTCCGGTACATGGACCATGGCGGGCTTCCGGGACATGGAAATTGCCCGCATCCGGGAACAGGTCGGCACCGGCAAGGTGATCTGCGGTCTGTCCGGCGGGGTCGATTCCTCCGTGGCGGCCGTGCTGATCCATGAAGCAATTGGGGATCAGCTCACCTGCATCTTCGTTGATCACGGCATGATGCGCGCGGGTGAGGCTGAGGAGGTGATTGAAACCTTCCGTGGCCGCTTCAACATCCGCCTTGTGCACCGGGATGCGTCCGAGCTGTTCCTGCGTGAGCTGGACGGCGTGACGGACCCGGAAATCAAACGCAAAACCATCGGCCGCCTGTTTGTGGAAGTGTTTGAGGAAGAAGCCACCAAGCTGGGTGGCGCGCAGTTCCTCGCACAGGGCACGCTGTATCCGGACGTGATTGAGAGCGTGAGCTTTACCGGCGGCCCGTCTGTCACCATCAAATCTCACCACAATGTCGGCGGTCTGCCGGAACGCATGAACATGCAGCTCGTCGAGCCGCTGCGTGAACTGTTCAAGGATGAAGTGCGCGATCTGGGTCGTGAGCTGGATATTCCGGAAGTTATCGTCGGGCGTCACCCCTTCCCCGGACCGGGGCTGGCTATCCGTATTCCCGGCAACATCACGCGGGAAAAGCTGGACCTGCTGCGCAAGGTAGACAGCGTTTATCTGGAAGAAATCCGTGCCGCTGGCCTGTATGATGCCATCTGGCAGGCTTTTGCCGTCCTGCTCCCGGTCCGCACCGTGGGCGTGATGGGTGATGGCCGCACGTATGATCAGGCCTGCGCCCTGCGCGCCGTGACCAGCACCGATGGCATGACGGCGGATGTCTATCCGTTTGACATGGGCTTCCTCAACCGCGTGGCAGGCCGTATCGTCAATGAAGTCCGCGGCATCAACCGCGTGACGTATGACATCACTTCCAAACCGCCGGGCACGATTGAGTGGGAGTGAGGGGTATGGGATACTGTGGAGGGCTCTGGAGGGAAATAGCGTAGGAAAAATAGAGGGTTATGGGATAGTTCGGCTACTATCCACGGTGCATTGTCAATCGAGCCGCCCTCCTTTTCTAAGCTGTTGATTTCATAGGGATGTCTCCTGGATTGCCAAAACGCGTCTGGGGCAGCAACAAATTTTGACGGTGTTTCTGACGGTAGTTTTTGAGCGGGAAAGAGCGGTCGAGAAAACTACCGTCAGATTGAAACGCTGGGTCTGACGGTAGTTTTGTACGGAGCTGGGGATGGCGATGACGAGCAATTTTGACCTCTACGATGATGTCGAAGGGTTGGAGCGATATCTCAATCTTCCCAAAGGTGCTCTCAGTAACATTCCAATTTATGCTCGCGTGCCAGCGGTCGATGCGATTAAGCGCGTCCGTCAAATGGAAGCCTCAACCCTCTTCCGACCCGGTCTTTATTACATCGTGCTTGCTGATTTGCGCGGGAACACGGCCTTCAACGCCAAATATGGCAATGCCGAAGGTGATGTACGTGTGGAATGGTTCCAAACCGCAGTTATCCAGTCGATCGGTGAAATTTCTCCAGAGAACTATGTTGCGTTTAGCAAGACGATCGGTGATGCCGCCCTTCTGATTTTTTCGGCGTTTCGCGATGTCTTTAAATGGTCGCAACAACTGACTCGCAATCTGGAGGGCCTTCGAGACGAGTATCCTGAGAATCTCGAGAGCCGCGGGATCGATATTGAGGATGATTCCTTAGACGAACGGTTGTCGGATTTCGACCTTAAAGCGCGTCGGCTTGTCCATCTTGGAGAGGTTTCTTACAAAGAACAGATTGACCCTTTGAGTCTAGCAGTGAGTCAGGCGTTCAAGATCGAGAAAGTTTTCGACCGCGATGATCTCGGATGTACACAAAGCGTCTATGACGCCGTTAGTCCCGCACTCGCCGAGTTGAATCTTGTTGCACAAAAAAATGCGATGGTCGAAATACCAGGCGCGTCGGGACCTTCTATGACTTACTATCTTGTTCGGCGGGAAGCGTCTAAGCCAAACGTTGATTAGCGACCAAGCCCTTGGTCTGCGAGGGGCTGCCATGAAAGCTGAGCCATGTAGGATGCGGAATTTGTTCGTCTCTAACCCCATGACGAGCTGATAAGCGATGCACATCAAAGACCTCATCCCGGAGGCGGGTTTCGTTCAGAGAAATTACTGCGACGACTGCGGCAAGCTACTCGACCTGGAGTTTTCCCGATACGACGAGGAAATCTCCGGCGTTCGCATTCAAATCGATGGGCTGCCGGTCCTTAGGTGCTCAGCTTGCAGTAAGGACCACCTACCGGATTTATCCCGTTTGGCGCTGATCGATTGCCACAAACGCGCGGTCGAAGCCGGTTCGCCCGTGTTCGCCTGCGTGCGAAAGAAGCGCAAAAACGAGTTCAAATTTGCCAAGGTGCCGTTCCTGTATGACCCTGACGACTATTTTTACATCCCCGGCCTCCATCGGCCATTCGACGTTGGGTTTCTGACGCCCGTATTCTTCAAGCGGGAGGTCCTGCTCAAGTACGACAATTCGCCGTCGTATCGGGTGCAATTCGCGTCTACGACCTACGGAACGATCTACACTGGTGGGGAATATATCTCGTTCGGCATCAACAGGAACGGCCTAGTGGTGATGTGGCTGGGCGACATCGCGAAGATGCCGGAATCCGAGCAGTATTATCTCCGCTCGGAGAACGTCCCCTCCGACCATTCAATCGGAAGCGAGTTTTACGAAGGCCAAATCGAATGTGTTTTCACAGAGATCTCTCGGGAGAATCGGCTGTTCAAGGCCAGGTCGGCCTTCATCGAAGTGAACGTCAAGCGCTTCGCCAAGAAGATCGCGCATCTAGACAATGAGGTCATGAATTTGGCTCTGGCGTTCAATGGACCCGTCGTCGATACCGAGAAGGAGCGGCGCCACCTCGCCGACACCCTCAACAAGATCTACATCGAGTCTTTTGACAATGCCGCGCTAGGGGACGTACTCAAGTCGTTGGGCGGCGACCCCAGGAACCTCGGCAGCCTTAAGCGCCTTCAAGGCATTTTGGAGCGCTTGCTACCCAAGGAGAACATCAACAGCCTGTTGAGTCCACTCTACGTGCTGTACGACCTGCGTGTCGCCTATTCGCATCTGACCTCGGCCGAGAGGCAGCGTGACGTGTTTCAAACCGTGGTGGATCGGTTGGAGATCGACGCCAGCGCGAGCCTGACGGATCTCTATGATCACCTAATAGAGGCCTTAATCGCAACTTTCGAGCGGCTCGCCGAGCTGGTCGATATCGATGATGCCGACTGAGCAAATGGCGGTCTGGAAATCGAATGACGGGCGGCGAGTTTTTTCAGCTCAGAGGTGATCGGGCGTTAGCCGTTGACTGGGTCTCTTCAGACAACCACCGTTAAAGCCTGACGGTAGTTTTTGGTCACGTCGTAGGCCGATGGCTGATGGCGGATTGGAAGGAGTTGACCGATTGACGCCGATAGTCTGTGAAAGCGAGGAATTTGCAAATCGCCGAAATTCCTTTTTGAAATCAAGAGCCATACCCGTTTGACGGTCTCAGCGACGGAAGTTTTCAGAGCCAAGAAAATTTTTCATATATAAATCAATCTTCTAAGGTTGGTGGGCATCATCGAGTGGGAGTAATCCTCCCACCCGTTTCATAACGGGTCAGACGCTGAGTAACGCAAAGACTGCCGCCCGGGGTCATCTTTTCAGGCTGAAAAATCTGGTCTGTTCTGCTGTCTGAGCGGGCGATCAGCCTTAGAAAGCGCTCAGAACCCCACGCAGGCCGGAGCCACCACGACGCCTACAGACTGTTGCTGGAACTGTTCCTTATAGCGGCTGCGGATGGTTTGCAGCCGGGTGGCAACGTCCTGTGTCGGTTCGGTCAGGATCATCACCAGCCGGGCGGGTTCCTGCGTTGTCTGGCCGGTTGCCGGGTTCTGCCACTGGCCCTGGGCGGACAGCACGGAAAGCCCTGCGGGGAAGGCAGGCGTGAGGGTGTTTTTCACAAAATCCCGCCACTCAGAGGCAGAAATTGCCTTTCCATGCGGGCGCGTCTGCCCAAAGAGCAGCGTAATGTTCAGCATCGCATGGCTCTGCAAGGATGCGCAGAGCGTATGCCCCTGTAGCGCATTCTGGCTGGCAGAGGGGGCTGCAATGGTGGAGCCCGTCTCCAGCGCCGGAGTGGCTGGCGGCGTGCCTGTTGCCGCCGGAGCATGGACGCTGGATGTGCCGACAATGCTCTCAGCGCCCGGCGCCACAAGGGCACTCCCGCATCCGCTGAGAAGAATGGCCATTCCGGCCAGCGCACCCCACCGGTGGAGGCTGCGTGAAGGAAGCAGGGGAGAGCGGACCGGCATGGCGACGACCTCTTGTTTTCCGGTTACTGATCCAGCCAGGGGGCAACCGGCAGGTTTTTGCCCCGCAGGAAGGTGGGGTTAAACAGTTTGGACTCATACCGCGCGCCGCCATCACACAGGATCGTCACGATGCGGTGCCCCGGTCCGAGTTTGCGGGCTGTGCGGATGGCGGAAGCGACGTTAATGCCGGAAGAGCCACCAACAGACAGACCTTCATCAATCAGCAGGCTGTAGATAATGTCCAGCGCTTCCGGGTCCGGAATCCGCTCGGCATCATCAATCGGCGCGCCTTCAAGGTTGCCCGTCACGCGGGACTGGCCAATGCCCTCGGTAATGGAGGAGCCGGAGACGGACAGATCATTATCCTTCACCCAGCCATACAGGCCGGAGCCTTCCGGGTCAGCCAGCACAATGCGGGGGGCTTTAACACCCGCCTTGCTGGCGGCGTCATGCAGGCCCATGGCCGTTCCAGCCAGCGTGCCGCCGGTGCCGCAGGCGCAGGTAAAGGCATCCACCTGACCACCCATCTGCTGCCAGATTTCCGGCGCGGTGGTGCTGCGGTGGCCTTCCCGGTTGGCAAGGTTGTCAAACTGGTTGGCCCATACATACCCGCCTTCTTCCGCCAGACGGCGGGAGACATGCACGTAATTGCCTTCATCCCGGTATGGTTTGGCAGGCACCAGCCGCAGGTCCGCGCCAATCATGCGTAAAAAGCCGATTTTTTCCTGACTCTGCGTCTCCGGCATTACGATAATGCACTTATAGCCGCGTGCATTGGCCACCAGTGTCAGCCCGATGCCGGTATTGCCTGCCGTGCCTTCCACCAGCGTGCCGCCGGGTTTCAGCACGCCCCGGCGTTCCGCGTCTTCAATAATGGCAAGCGCTGCACGGTCTTTTACGGAGCCACCGGGGTTCATGAACTCCGCTTTGCCGTATATCTCGCAGCCGGTGGCTTCAGATGCCTTGCGCAGGCGGATAAGCGGCGTGCCGCCCACTGCCCCCGGCATATCATGGGAAAGAGTGTGCCAGCCGGGGCGGGCAGAGGGGTTTGCGCTCTCAGTCATCTGGTTGCACTTTCTCGCTTCGTTCAACAGGCTCGCATCTGCGCGCATCAGATCGGTGGAAGTCTGTCGTATTCAGAGCCGGATAACAAGTACGGGCTGTTTAACGCCCGGCGTCCGGCTCTTCTTCCGCATCAAACAGCACTTCCAGAATGGCGCACCAGGGGTAACGCGAGTCATAGCTCTCGCCGCTGGGGGCGGAGATGTGGCCGGTAGCGTCCGTCGGCACATGCGTCAGCGCTACGGCATCATCAATATTGCCGCCGATAATGCTGAGCTGGCGGCCAAAAGGCTGCCCGTTCTGGTTGGTGGCCACCACATACCCGCAATGGGCCGGGAAGCCATAGGACGTCGGCAGGCTGGAAAAATGCACGGATGTCTTGGCGCGGCCACGGCCCACGCAAATCAGGTCTCCCTGCTTGGGCACATAGGTTGCCGGGTCCTGCGCCCGCAGGACGGAAGACTGCCCGGAGGCCGCGGCATTAATATAAGTGGAATGGTTGGGAGAATACGGGAAGCGGTTATTGGCTCCCGCCACACGCATCACGTAGGAAATAAAGGCAGCGGACCATGCATAGTCGCCATCATGCACAAAATTGGTCAGGCGGCCGCTGGCATCGTGTTTGCCGGTAAAGGTGGATTCCGTCACGTCCGGGTCCATCCCGATCCACCAGTATTCCCCCACCCGTTGCCACAGGCCGGGTGCGCGTTCGGGTTTGACGGAGGCAATCTGGGGTTCTGGCCGCAGCTCCGGGTCATCATCATTTACAGGGCTGCCAAACAGACGCCACTCGCGCATGGCAATGGCCACAACATCCTGCCGGTTAAAGGGTTCATAATTCCGGGTTGCAAAATCCGGCACATGGCCGGAATAGCCGTACCCGTAGCCTCCGGTGCCAGCACCTGCGGTGGTGGCAGGCGTGGGGCTGGCCCCCGGCACCTGTGCGGGCTGAGCGGCGCAGGCTGCCAGACATAACGGGGCCAGCAGGGCAACAGAGAGCTTGCGTGACAATCTCGTCTCCATCCAGACAAATCCCTCCGGCATGCCCGGAGTGTCAGGAGCCCTTGCCGTCAAGAGCTCACCTGTTCTGCATAAGCTGCCCCGCGGCGGCGGAAAAGAGGGAGACGCTGTTTTCACCGCATCCCTGTCTCCTTTTTGCCGCGTGTGTGGCGTCACGCCTCACCTGTCTCCGGGGTTCAGGCCACAGGGTCTGCTGTTAGGTCTACTGTCAGGTCTGCCGTCTGGCCGTTGACGCACCGGAGAGCATCCGCCGGGGCCAGCCCGACAACAAGGCCACGGCCACCGCCGTTAATATACATAAGGTCCAGCTTCAGGACGCTCTGTTCAAACACCACCGGCACCTGTGTGCGTGAGCCAAAGGGGCTGATCCCGCCCACCTGAAAGCCCGTCAGCGCCTCGGCTTTCTCCGCCCCCAGCATACGGGCGTTTTTACCGCCAAACAGGGCGGCAACCTTTTTCAGGTTCATTTTCTGATGCACGGGAATAACCGCACACACCACCTGCTTTTTATCAATCTCGACCATCAGGGTCTTGAAGACTTTTTCATTATCAATCCCGATCCCGGCTGCGGCATGCAGGCCAATCTTTCCGGGGTCCGAGACGTAGTCGTAATCATGCATGGTGTAGGCAATGCCATGGGCCGCCAGAAAGTGGGTTGTCGGGGTTTCTATCGTCTCAGACATGCTCTTGCCCTTTCAGAATGGCATCATGGCGCGGACTGTATTGCGTCGTATAGCGTTTATCAGGCGCGGGCCGGAGAGCGTCAAGAAAAGGGCCGCGCATAGGGGTATGCACAAAAAAATGCAGCCCCGGCCTGCCAAAGCCGGTGCTGCGGATAAGGTGTGCTGTGTAAGCCAGAAGGGCAGGATGGAGCCAGAGTGCGCCTGCCCTCCTGAAAAGCCATTACCGGCTATTATTGTTCAGGGAAGAGCGTGCGCAGGCCCGCCTCCGTTGCCGGGCAGCAGCCACGTTCCGTAATCAGCCCGGTCACAAGCCGCGCAGGCGTGACATCAAAGGCCGGGTTGGCCGCCGGGCTGCCATCGGGCGTAATCTGCACACGGGTCTGCACTCCGTTTTCCCCCCGGCCCGCCACATGGGTAATCTCGGACGCTGCGCGTTCCTCAATAGGGATTTCCGTCACGCCATTGGCCACAGTCCAGTCAATGGTGGTGGAGGGCAGGGCCACCCAGAACGGCACGTTATTGTCCTGTGCAGCTAGCGCCTTCAGATAGGTGCCGATCTTGTTTGCAACATCCCCGGTGCGGGTCACGCGGTCTGTCCCCACAATCACCAGATCAACCTGACCATGCTGCATCAGGTGGCCCCCCGCATTATCCGCAATCACGGTATGCGGCACGCCATGGCTGCCCAGCTCCCATGCTGTCAGGGCAGCCCCCTGATTCCGTGGGCGGGTTTCATCAACCCACACATGCACATTCAGCCCTTCATCATGCGCCATGTAGATGGGGGCAAGTGCCGTGCCCCAGTCCACCGTGGCAATCCAGCCAGCGTTGCAATGTGTCAGCAGGTTAATCTGCGCGCCTGCGGGGCGGTTTTTTGCAAGTTCACGGATCAGTGCCAGTCCGTGGCGGCCAATGGCTTCGTTCTGGGCGGCATCTTCATCACAGATGCGGCCTGCTTCCGCGTAGGCAGCAGCAACGCGCTCCTGCGGGGCAACGGGGCGCAGGTGGTTCAGCATACGGTCAATCGCCCAGCGCAGATTTACGGCTGTGGGGCGTGTTGCGGCCAGCATGGCAGCATTGTCTTCCATGGCGGCATCGCTGGCATCCTGCCGCAGGGCCAGCGCCAGCCCGTAAGCAGCCACAGCGCCAATCAGCGGGGCGCCGCGCACCTGCATGGTGCTGATGGCATGGGCAACCTCCTGCTGCGTGGTCAGACGCAGGATATCAAGGGAGAAGGGGAGGCGCGTCTGGTCAAAAATATGGATGGACCAGCCGTCTTTTTCATTTACCCAGACGCTGCGATACGGCGTGCCGTTAATCTTCATGAGACCTGTTCCTGTCAGGATTGGGGATATGCGCTGATAATACCGGAGAGTTCACCAGACCACCACTCCCGCCTTCCAGAAGCGTTATGGCATGGCCGGAGCAGGGCTGTGCGGGGCCTGGGGCTGATCTGTAAAACGTGGTTTATTCTTTTCGGTTCTAAAGTATTTTTTGCATTTTCTGTGGCTTTTGTTATGAATGACGTGAGTTTCAGGTCATCGGGGCGCCTTTCAGGAGCCTTTCCTGAAAGAGATAAAAGACGCAATTCTATAATCCCGTTTGTAGATCTTGAAGTTTTTCAGGCGGGTGTGAAAGTGGAGTTTTGAATGAGCGAAACCAAAAAACGCCGCGCCACGGCTAAGACCACCGTATCTGCCGCCGCCGCAGCCCCCGCTGCCCCGCGCCGCACGCGTAAGACCCCCGCAAAAATTGCGGCCGTTGAAGAAGAAATTGCGCCGAAGGCCCCCGCCCGCAAGCCGCGCAAAGTCGCCGCTGCAAAGGTGACGGAAGCTGTTAAGCCGGCCCGTGCGCCCAAGGCTGCAAAAGCTGAAGCCGCGCCGAAGAAAAAAGCAACCGCCACAAAAGCTGCTGCCAAGCCCGCAACCCGTGCCCCGCGCAAGACGGCAGCCGCTGCTGTTGCGGACGCCAAACCGGCAACCCGCGCTCCCCGCCGCAAAGTTGCGGAAGCCGCTGTGGACGCTCCGGCTCCCGCTCGTCGTGGCCGTCGTCCGGCTGCTGCTGCGGTTGTTGAGGCCGCAAAGCCGGTCAAGGCTACCCGTAAGGCTGCTGCCCCGAAGCAGACCGTTGCAAAAACTGCTGCGGCAACCAAAGCTCCGGCTGCGCCCAAAACCCGCACACCGCGCGCTAAAGCGGCTCCGGCAGAAAAGAAGGTGCGCCTCTCCGCTGTTGAAAAACTGCGTATTGTGCAGGATACCCGCCGCCAGAAGCGTTATGACCGTCTGGCTGCCGAAGCGGCTGAAGCGACAGCCAAACCGGCTGCAACGCGGGGCCGTAAGGCTTCCAAAACCCCGCGCAGCAAGAAATAAGTTTTTCTGGTCTGGCCCCTGTATACGGGGCCAGACCCGTCATATTTTACCGCCATACGCTGCATACCAGCGGACAGATGGCTTTTAAAGCACACTCATCCCCCAGAAAATCTTCTGATTTTTGTTTAAAATGACACAGAGTTTTCTGTTGTGTGTTTTCGTTTTGTTCTGTTTTCGTTATCACGAGAGTCCACGAACTTAACGATTATCCTGCCTCCGCTGTGAGGATTTCCGAAAACTGAATTTTCCCGTGTTCTGGCTGGCCGCGTGGTCGGCCGATTGTGTCCGGTATGCAGACTATCGGGCACAGCAAGAGGTCTTCCTGTGCCCGGCATGTTTGCGTGCGCTCAGGGCGCTTTTTCTCTCAGCCTATCTGAGCGAGAGTCTCAACTGGAGAGGGAGCCAGCGCCGGTTTTAAAGACCCTCTGGCAGCCTGTCTGCGGCCAGCTCACGCGCTGCACGGAGTTCCCCCACCACAGTCCCGTTCCAGTTTTTCAGCGGACGCCGCATAAAGTGGTTCAGAACGGGAGCGTCTTCTCCCCCAAAGCGGGCAATCAGGGCTGCTGCGGCCACTTCTGCCGCCCGCACCCCGCCATCCCGACATTTGATGGCAATACCCAGACCTTTTTCCGGCAGGGCGGCAATCATCACGCCTTCCGCGCCCATTTTGGTCAGCACGCGCGGGGCCAGATCCTGCATGACGAGTGTATCAAACTGGTCCGTGCCCGCAATCATGAAGGGCGCAGCGGTCATGGCATCCCGCAGACGGGCGGCGGCAGCAGCGCGGTCCGCACTCAGCCCGGTGCCTGTAGCAAAACGGGCAAAGCCCAGAGCAAGGGCGGAAAGCGGAATGGCCCATGTGGGAATAGCGCAGCCATCCGTGCCCCGGTTGGCGTCGGTGTGGGGCACGCCGGTCACATCCGTCAGCATGCGGGCCATGGTCTGCATAATGGGGTGTTCGGGGCGACTGTAATGGGCCGGCTCCTGCCCGGTGGCGCAGGCAAGGCAGATAAAGCCCGCATGTTTACCAGAGCAGCAGTTATGCAGCGCACAGGCTTCCTGCCCCGCGGCGGCCAGCGCGCGGGTGGCGCGGGCATCCAGCGGCCAGTGTGTGCCACATTCCAGCACGCCGTAATCCCAGCCGGTACGGGCCAGCATCTCGGCAGCCACGGCAACATGCGCAGGCTCACCCTGATGCGAGGCACAGGCCAGAGCCAGAGCCTCCGGCGGCAGGGCGTATTTGTCCGCAGCCCCTTCCGTCAGCAACGGCAGGGCCAGCAGCGCTTTGACTGTTGAACGGGGATAGATGGGGGTCTCCACATCGCCCGTGGCAAACACGGTTTTTCCCGAGGCATCCATGACAACCGCCGCGCCGTAATGGCGGGATTCTACCCGGCCCCCGCGTGTCACCTCAGCCAGAAGCGTGTCACTTTGCGTGTGTGCTGTCATGATACTCTGCTCAGTCCTGTTCCTGTCTGCTTCCGCTCAGCAAATAACACGGAGCGGAAAATTCGGCGCTGTGGTCCGGGTCTGGTTCCAGCCACCCGGCCACCATGGCGCGGCGCAGACGTAGCACCACTGGCGTTGTGGCGAAAAGTCCCGGCGGGTCTTCCGTCATTTTCATCAGCCAGTGGGCTACGCCGCCGCGTTCCGTCAGCAAAGGCGGGTAGATTTTACGCAGGGGCAGCCCGTTAGCCAGAAGGTGGCTGGCATCCTCTGTGTCCGTTACCAGATACAGCCAGCTATCCGGGGCCGACTGCGCGGAAAAACCTGAGGCCGGGACCACGGAAAGACGCAGTTCTTCCGTGTCAAACCGTGTGCGGGGTGGGCGCGGGCGTGGCGGTAGCGGGCTGGTAAACAGGTCGGCCTGCAAAGGGGGTTCCGGTTTTTTTTACGCCCTCGGAACGGGGCTGCGCAGCCCGTGCGGTGCGGCGGGCCTTCGTCTTGCGGTCTGCCGCCACAGTCTCATGTCCGGGTGGCGCACCCAGCAGGTCAGACTGCGCAGGTGGGCGGCCCGGCTTTCTGCTCATGGAGAAGAGGGCGAGGCCTGTTTCTGTGCGGTCTTGCGGGTAGGGCGCGCTTTGGCGGCGCATTCCGCACACAGGCCCACCACTTCAATAGAGGCCCCCTGCATGACAAAATTCTGCTCCCGGCAGATACCGCGCAGCGTGTTCAGCACGCTGGAGTCCGCAATTTCTGTCACACCCTTGCAGGACTTGCAGATCAGAAACTGCGCCGTATGCAGGCAGGTCTCGTGATCATGGTCATGGCAGTGGTCGGGGTTGTGCGTGTGCGGGTCATGCAGCAGGTGCGTGCAGGGCACAAAGGCGGACAGCCGCTCGATCCGGTGGATCAGCCCGTGGTCCAGCAGAAAATCCAGCGCGCGATAGACCGTTGGCGGGGCAGGGCGGCGGTCCGGTGTTTTGATTTTTTCCAGAAGGTCATACGCGCCCACCGGCGTCTGTGCGTCCAGAATCAGGCCAAGAATTTCCCGGCGCTGCTGCGTCATGCGCGCGCCCTGCCGGGTGCAGAGGGCATCGGCGCGGTCAAGCTGGGCTGTTGTGGCGGGGGAAAACGCTGTCGGGGTCATGCGGTCCATACAGTCTGCGCGGCAGAAATCACGGTGTATCCCCAGTCCGGCCTGAGGAGAAGCGCTATCTTACGCGTGCCGGAGAGTGAACGCAAAACAGACCAGCTCTTCAGGTTCTGGTCAAACGCGTCATGTTATAATATCACATTCTTCCGGGGCGCCCTTGCGGTCGTTTTCCCCGGTCTAAAGTGTGATGCTCCCGTTCCTGATGGCCCAGCCGATCGACAAGGATCAGCCTGATGCGTTTTCCTGCCTCTGTTCTCTCCTGCCTGCTGCTTGCCGGTGTGTGGCATGGCGCTGCTACGGCGGCGGAAACGCCTGTTGTTGTCGCTGCGGAAAATACGTGGGGGGATCTGGCCGCACAGGTGGCGGAGCCGGATATGCACGTCACGTCCATTCTGAACACCCCGACCCTTGACCCGCATCTGTATGAACCCACCCCGGCGGATGCCCGGCTGGTCGCGCAGGCTACGCTGCTTGTGGCCAATGGCGCGGGGTATGATGCCTGGCTGGACCGTCTGGCGCAGGCCCGGCGCGGGCCTCCGGTGCCTATGATCAAAGCGGACGGCTGGACCGGCTGGCATGAGGGCGATAACGCGCATCTGGCGTATAACCTGCCTGCCGTCGCGGCTTTTGTGAGCCGGTTTATCGCCGCGTGTCAGGCGGCAGACCCGCAGCATGCCAGCGCGTATGAAGCACGGGGTAAAACGGTTCTGGCCGCTATCGGGGGGGTCGTGCAGCATGTTGCCACCCTGCGCGCGCAGGTGCAGGGCCAGCCCGTGGCAGCCACGGAGCCGGTTTTCACGCCGCTGGCAGACAGCCTCGGTCTGGTGATGAAGGAGCAGGCCTTTCAGGTGGCCGTCATGAATGATGTAGAACCGCCAGCCTCCGCCGTGGCGCAGTTTGATGCCGATATCCGCCAGCATGCCGTGCGGTTTGTGGCCTATAACGCACAGGCGGACCGCCCTTCCGTGCAGCGGCTGATCGCACAGGCGCACAGTGCCGGGGTGCCGGTGCTGCCGGTGCGCGAGATCATGCCACCCGACACCCACTGGCAGGACTGGATGCACAGCACTCTGACGCAGGTTGCGCAGGTGCTCGGCCAGCCTTCGCCATGAGGGCAGATCGCCCCATTATGCCGAACACAGCAGCGGAGAGCGCACCGGACGGGGCCCCCGCCCAGTCTGTGCGTCTCAACGTCTCCTGCGGGTTTCCGCACGGGGGGCGTGCTCCGGAAAGCATTTGCCTGAAGGATGTGACGCTGGCCCGGGGTGGCCGTGTCGTGCTGAGCCAGATCAGTCTGGCAATCCCGCAGGGGAGTTTTGTCGGCGTTCTGGGGGCCAACGGGGCGGGGAAAACCACCCTGTTTCACGCTCTGCTGGGGCTGGAGCCCGCGGTGCAGGGCGCTCTGTCCGTCAACGGTCAGCCCGTGCGGCGCGGCAACCGCGCTGTGGGGTATATGCCGCAGATGCGCAAGCTGGTTGGCGGGCAGTTTACCGGCTGGAGCATGGTGGCATCTGCCCTGCACGGGCAACGCTGGGGTCTGCCGTGGTACAGTCGTGCCGGGCGGGCGGCGGTGGATGCCGCCCTTGCCGCCGTGGATGCGCAGGATCTGGCGCAAAGGCCGGTTTCCGCGCTGTCCGGCGGGGAGCGTCAGCGCCTTCTGCTGGCCCAGACGTTGCTGGATGATCCTTCTGTCCTGTTGCTGGACGAACCGCTTGCCAGTCTGGACCCCGCCCGCATGCGGGAGACGGTAGAGCGAATTCACACCCTTGCGCGCACGCGTAAAATGACGGTGCTGATGTCCGCGCATGATATCAATCCGCTGCTCTGCATGATGGACCATGTGCTGTATCTGGCCCGTGGCCGTGCGCTGCTCGGCACGGTGGATGAGGTCATTACCACCAAAGCTCTGACAGCCCTGTATGGTGCGCCGGTGGATGTGGTACGGGCCGGAGGCCGCGTGTTTGTGGTGGCGGAAGGCGGCGGGTCCGCCTTGCAGGAGCATGACTGCGGAGGGTGCGGCGCGCATGCTTGATTATGACTTCATGCGGACGGCCTTTCTGGCGGCCTTTCTGGTTGCGCTGGTCTGTGGCCCGGTCGGCTGGTTTCTGGTGCTGCGCGGGCAGACGTTTGCCAGCCATGCGCTGTCCCATGTGGGGTTTGCCGGGGCGACCGGCGCGCTCATGCTTGGACTGTCACCCTTTACCGGTCTGGCCGGGGGGGCGCTGACAGCCGGCGTTCTGATGGGGCTGGCCGGGGAGCGCGTGGCCGGGCGGGATGTGATGATCGGCCTTGTTCTGTCTGTTGCAATGGGTGTGGGGGCCTTGTTCCTGCACCTGCTGACACGCTCGGCGAGTGCGGCCACGGCGCTGCTGTTTGGCGATATTCTGGGCATCAGCCCCGGAATGCTGGGCTGGCTGGCGCTGCTGTCCGCCGGGTGTCTTCTGGGGCTGGGGCTTATGGCCCGCCCGCTGCTGTTTGCCACCCTGCAACCGGAAATGGCGGAAGCTAAAGGCGTGCGCCTTCAGGCTCTGGATGTCTTGTTTCTGGCGCTCGTGGCTCTGGCTACGGCGGAATGTGCGCAGATTACCGGCGTGTTGCTGGTTTTTACGCTTATGGTTGCCCCGGCGGCCACCGTGCTGCGGCTTGGCCTGTCTCCGCTGGCCGGGCTTGCGGCGGCAGCCGGGCTGGCTCTGGCGGAAGCATGGGGCGGACTGAGCCTGTCATGGTATACAGACTGCCCGACCTCCTTCTGGATCGCCCTTCTGGGTGGTGCGGGCTTCCTGCTGGTCGGGCTTGTTCAGCGGCTAAAAGCCTGAAGGCAGCGGCCTTACTGCGGCAGGGACCAGTCCAGCCAGCCCCACAGCAGAATGAACAACGCCAGACAGATATGGATGATGATCAGCGCCCGGACGGTAATAACCGGCACATCATCTTCATGTTCCATTTTAGGGCGAGGCGCCATGCGTCAGGGTCCTGTCAGATTAAAGTGCCGTGTGCGGCAGGGCATGATAGGCCCGGTTGAAATAGACAAGCCCACCCGCCGTCTCGTGCATACGCAGGGCTTCCACCACCCCGAATAGCACACTATGCGTGCCCACTTCTACAATCTGGCTCACGCGGCAGTCAAACGTCGCCACGGCTTCTTCCAGCACGGGGGCGCCCGTCGCCAGCGTGGTCCAGTGGCCAATGGCAAAGCGTTCCGCCATGCTGTTGGGGCTGGCAAAATGGTTGGACAGGTCCTGCTGCGTGCCGGACAGGACGTTCACGCACAACGGGCCACCCACCACAAAGGCCGCCCGCGCGCGGCTGGTGCGGTTCAGGCAGACCAGCAGGGTCGGCGGGGTATCGGTCACGGAGCAGACAGCGGAGGCCGTAAACCCCACGGGGTCTTCCCGCGTTCCGGTGGTCACAATATTAACAGCAGCACCAAGTCTGGCCATGGCGTTGCGGAAGGTACTGGTTTCCAGCGCCAACATCTGCTCTCCTTCATCACACTCCAGACGCAGTGTTTTGTGCATGAATATAAGAGGAAAGCAATGACCGAAGCCGCCCTTTCCGGCACGCCGACTGTCAAAACCGAACGTATGGGGCCGGTTGGCCGTATCCGGCTGGACCGCCCCGCCAGACTGAACGCGGTCGATCTGGAAATGGCGGAGGGGATTGCCCGCGTGCTGGAGGCCTGGCGGGATGATGCGGACATCACGCTCATTCTGCTGGACAGCACAAGCCCGCGCTCTTTTTGCTCCGGGGGAGATCTGCGCGCCCTGAGTGAACTGATCCGGGCTGAGGGGCCGGAAACCGGCGTTGCAAAAATCAACCGCGTCTACCGCGTCATGAGGCAGATTGCGGCCTATTCCAAACCCATTGTCTCGCTGCTGGACGGGATTGCCATGGGCGGCGGCATCGGGCTTGGGGGGCATGTGTCCTACCGGGTAGTGACGGAGCGGTCCGTGCTGGCCATGCCAGAAACCAGCATCGGCATTACGCCGGATGCCGGTGGGTCATGGATCCTCTCCCGTATGCCCGGCGTATCCGGCCTGCGGCTGGCCTTGCTGGGGGAGCGGATGGACGGGATGCAGGCTGTGCAGAACGGCTTTGCGGATTATCTGATCCCCTCGGACAAGCTGCCCGATGTTGTCGCGCAACTGGCAACGCAGCCGGTGGAGGCTGTGCTGAAAGCCCATGCGCGCCCTGTGCCCGCTGCCCCGGCGCACCCGCTGGAGGCATGCTACGCCGCGCCCGATCTGGTGCAGGTTTTGCATAATCTGGATGATGATGAGAGCGAGATTGCCAGACAGGATCTGGATGCGCTCTCCCGTTTGTGCCCGTTTTCTCTTCAGGTCACATGGGCCGCATGGCACAAGGCGCGCACGCTGGCCTCACTGGATGACGCCTTTGTGCAGGAGACAACGCTGGTCGGGCATATGATGCACCGCCCGGATTTTGTGGAAGGCGTGCGCGCCAAGCTGATTGATAAGGACAATTCCCCCCGCTGGCAGCCCGCGACCCCGGCGGAGGTCAGTCAGGAAGACGTCGCCCGCTGCTTTCAGCCTGCCTGAGGCCAGCTTGGCAGCTCACCTGTTCTGGGGTCTGAGTGCAATCAGCAGGCACACAAGTGCTGCCCCCAGCAGCGCGCACAGGCTGCCCAGTAAAAACACCTCGGCATAGCCGGAGCGGTCCGCCAGAAACCCGGCCAGCGGCCCGGTTGCGGCATAAGCCAGATCCTGAAATGCGGAATATCCGCCAAGGGCCGTGCTGCGCATGGGGGCGGGCACCAGCCGCACCACCTCCACGCCGAGGGAGGGATAAACCATGGAGCAGCCTGCGCCTGTCAGCAGGGCTCCGGCGAGTGCAATTTCCGGAGACGGCGCGCCCCAGATCAGCGCCAGCCCGAGTGCTTCCAGCACCAAAGACGGCAGGGCTACTTTCAGCCCGCCAACCCTGTCCGGCAGATGCCCGCACAGCATCCGCATGCCCACAAAGGCCGCGCCAAAGCAGGTCAGCCCCCATCCGGCATAAGACCACCCGGCCTGCAAAAACCGCAGGGAGAGAAACGCGCCAAGGGCCGCAAACCCCACGCCCTGCAACGCGACGACGATGCCCGGCCCACGGATTTTGTTCAGAATGGCCCAGAACGGTTCCCGGTGGCCGGTATGCAGGGGGGCTGGCGGCAGGGTGCTGATCAGCAGCAGACCCGCCAGAGGGAGGGCCGCGCTGAGGCCCATCAGCATAGCAAAACTGAAATGCTGATACACAATCAGCCCCACCGGGCCACCCACGGCAAACGCGCCATACATGGCGGCCCCCGTCCACGCCATAACCCGGCCTGCCTGTGGCTGCCCGGCCAGCGCAATGCCCCAGCCCATCATGCCCACAATGCAGAGGCTCTCACCCAGCCCCAGCAGCAGGCGGCCGGCTATCAGCACACCATATCGCCCAATGGCAGGCAGAGCGGGCAGGGTGGAGAGCAGGCACAGCCCGCAGGCCAGCGCATAGAAAATCAGCCCGCGCCGCATGCAGCGGTGGCCGCCGGAGGCATCGGCAATCTGCCCGGCATAATTGCGGGTGAAAATGGTGGACAGAAACGGAATACCCACTGCCAGCCCGGCCAGCACGTTGGTAAAGCCCGGCCAGGACATGACATACACCGGCACGGCGGTCAGAGACAAAGCCACGCTGAGGTAAGAGAGGAAAAGCGCCAGAGTCAGTCTGGGCAGAAAGGTGCGATCGGTTTTCATGGATGCGGCAGACCGTATAACGCCCGCACCGTTCTGGCCAGAGGGGGGCCGCTCAGTTGGCGCGCTGAGGCGCAGGGGCGGAAACAGCCTGCCATGCAGCATAAAGCGGCGCGAGTTCCGGGCAGGGGCACCGGCCCTCCCGGCGGCCATACAGGGTATAATGTGCCGCGCCGGACGGACATTCACCCTGCATGACGGCAACAGCAACGTCCGGATTCTGGCTCAGATACCAGTCCTCACAAAAAGGCGGGCAGGCGCCCTCCCGTTCTTCCCAGTAGCCCTGTGTCACGTAATGTTCCTTGGCGGACGGGATATGCCCGGCCCGGAGGGCTTCCGCCACGTCCGGATTGCTGCGGAGATACGCCTCTTCATGAAAAGGCTGACTGCGCAGGTAGTTTTCAATCAGAAAAACAAAAAGCGCGTGGGGAATGGCCATCGCGGGTTCTTCAAGTGGCACCTGAGAAAAACCAAGGCGGCTGGCCAGAAAGGAAGACGGGATCATACGCCCCTCCATGCCAGATGTTAATATTTCCTTAAGATGTGACGGTACGGGCTGGCTTGGCAAGAGACAGTTCTGCAAACAGGGAGTGCTGGCAGATCACGCTGACACAGCACGCTGGCCTGTTGCGCAAACTGCCTGAAACCCGCATCACAGTTTGCGGGCCGGAACAGTGAGGAGGGCAGAACGCGTGGATCTGGTGGAAATACAGAGCCTGCACAGGGTGTCCGTGGCGGAGGTCACGTCTCCCGCCTTTCAACTCGCCCCTCCGCGTGTGCTGAACCCCGATTATATTCCTGCGCACATTCTGGACGCCATGCGGCCCGGCTGGTTTACCGGCGCATTCCCCGCAGGCCGCGTGCGGGTAACAAAACTGTTTGATGTGTATGTCACTCAGGAAGGTCTGGTATTTACGCAGGATAAAAAGCTGGTGCAGGAGAGCATCACCCAGCATACGCCGGAAGAGTGCGCACAAGGGCTTGCGCAGATTCTGCAGGCCGAACAGACGCAGAGCGTACAGCATGTCACCCCGTCCTCCCTCCTGCTGCGCAAGCGCGGAGAGCAGAATTACGGGCACTGGATGGTGGAACTGCTGCCAAAACTCTGGCTGGCGGAAGAGCATTTACCTCTGTGTTCTCTGGTCGTGCCGCAGGCAGGAGGGAATTTCGCCCGTGTCCTGCGGGATAGTGTGGCGCTCAGCACGGGCTTCGTGCCGCTCTATCACCCCATGAGCCCGCAGGATGTGTCCTTTTTTAAAGAACTGGTTCTGGTGGATGGCCTGAGTAATCACGGCGTCTATATGTCTCCGCTGGCCTTTTCCCGCACGGACGCCATGGTCGCCAGCGTGCCCGGCGCGCAGGTGCGCAAGCTCTATCTCACTCGTAAAAACCGGGCCAGAAGCATCAGGGATGAAGACAGTCTGATGGACTTCCTGCAAGAACAGGGCTTTGTGTGTCTGGACCCGTCTGACCTGACGCTTCTTGAGCAGATCAAGATTTTTAAAAATGCGGAGTGTGTTGTGGGGGTGATGGGGGCAGCCATGACCAACATCATGTTCTGCCGCAAAGGGACCAGAGTGATCAATCTGGCCCCCGGCACAATGCCGGATACGTTTTTCTATTTTATCGCGGGCCTGCGCGGACTGGACTATTACGAAATCCGCGGAAAACTCTGCGAGGAAAGCGAAAGCTGGGATGTCCCGTTCGAAATTGAACGGGACCATCTGGCGCATGTTCTGAGCCTTAGCCCGCAGGGTCAGGCAAACTGACTCTGCAACCCGGTTGGCAGTTCCCGGTTAGTAGCTGAAGTTAATAAACCCGCCGACGGTGCGGCGCGCATCCGGTGAGGTGTAGTGCAGATACCCGGCCGTCCCGTAAAGCTGGTAGCCGGTTGAGAAATACTGGTTGAACATATTGCGCACATACAGCCCGACCTGAAGCCGCTTGTTGAGCGGCAGCAGGCTGACGCGCAGATTGACAAGACTGTAAGCCGGAACTTTGGAATAATCCGGCTGGCCGGTTACCGTCCATGTCGTGCCGCGATAGGCGTAGTCAAGATGCGCCTGCACACCAAGATGCGGGGTCAGGTCATGCTGGTAGTCAATAAAGGCATTGGCGGACCAGACCGGCGCATTGGTCAGGCGGGTATTCGTATAGTTAGCTTTTGTGCTGGCAACGTAATCCGTAAAATGCGCATCCGTAAAGGAAACAGATCCGGATAATGTCAGATCAGGAATAGGCTTATAGGCCACATTGCCTTCAAAACCCTGACTGACCAGCCCGCCCGCATTGCCGATCGCACTTGTCAGAATAGTTGTGCCATTCCCTGCCGGAACAGGCGTCAGCACAGTCGCCTGAAAGTCGGTAAAGTCTTCACGGAAGGCGTCCACGTTCAGGCGCAGCCTGTGGTGCATCCATTCAGACTTCATCCCGGCTTCGTAGGATTTCACGGTCTCTTTATGGTACGGGTCGTAATTATTGCCGACAAACGCAATCCCTGCGGGCTTATAGCCGGTGGAGAAAGTAAAATACGCCATGACGTTGGGGTTGAAGTGATATTCAGGAGAAATCCGGCCTGAGAAGTTCTGGCCCGTCATCTGGCCCCACGGGTAAACAGGCGCGTTATGGGTAGGCGTAAAAGTGGGATTATACCCCGTGACCGCCTGTGCGTCTGTATTGATAAAGCTCAGCCCCTGAGAATTTTTATCGTGAGTGTAACGCCCACTGATGGCGATATCAAAATGGCGGGAAATATTGAACTTCAACTGTCCAAATGCCGCCAGAGATTCATTGCGGGACTGGAAGAGGGAGGTATTGCCGCTATACCCCACAGCGCCGGAGTTATTGTACAAATTCGCGGCCGGAACGCCATCCACATAAAGCGGTGCGCCTGCCGTGCCCCACTGATACTGGGTCTGGCGTGCGTCAAGACGGTTGAAGAAGCCACCGGCCAGCCATTCCAGAAAATGCCCTTTGGGGGAGGAGAAGCGAATTTCATCACTGAATTTCTGCGTCGTCAGATGCCCAAAATTGTAAGGGTAATAGGCAGAAACATCCAGCGGCACGAGGTCAACCGGCGTGTTGTTGTTATACAGAGACTGACGCCATGCGCTGATGAAGTTGAGGTCGTTTTCCCCGATTTTTGTATGGATTTTCAGGGCCGCGCCATATTCTTCTGAAACGATATTCCCATAGATAGGGTCAGCCGTATCCGCATTTTTTGAGTTGGGATAAACGCCCAGAGAGTTGAGGGCGGAGGTTACGGCAGCACTCTGGCCACCCACCGGTGTGCGGACGCTGCTGTCCCAGTGGTGGGCATAATCGCCCTGCAAGGTAATATCCAGATTATCCGTGGCCTGAACATAGAATTTGCCACGGCCACCATATTCATTGGTGGAGCCAACCAGCTTGTTCAGTACGACGTTGCGGCCAAACCCATCCTGCGCGTTATCAAAGCCGGAAATACGGAACGCGGCCTTGCTGCCAACCGGAATATTCACGGTTGCATTCAGAATACGCTCATTATGCTCACCGTAACTCGCACTGGTCCGGGCTGTAAATTTGTTCAGCACCGGCTTGCCGGTGGTGACGGCAATAACGCCGGATGTGGAGTTCATGCCAAACAGCGTGCCCTGCGGGCCCATCATGATATCAACATTGTTGATATCCACCATGCCAATCATCCCGTTGGCGCGCTGGGCATCCATCACCACATCATCCACCACAACGCTGACGGATTTTGCATTGGAAAAATCGAAAGATTCACTGCCAACACCGCGAATCTGAAATGCAGCGCCCTGTGTGGGGTCATACTGCACGCCCGGTGCAAGATATTGCAGGTCAGTCAGGGCGGTATAGCCTGCGTTGGCAAGGGTCTTGCCATCAATATGCTGGATGGAGATGGGAACAGTCTGGTTGTTTTCAGCCCGGCGCTGGGCTGTCACCACCACGGATTCCAGAGCAGAATTCGCACGGTCTCTGGTTTTTTTCGTGGCTTTGGCCGCGCGCGGCGCGCTGGCCTTATGCGGTGCCTGCCGGGGCTTCTGCTCTGCGGGTGTGGCTGTGTCTGTTTCTGCCCAGACCTCGCACGGAAAGGCGATGCCACAGCACAGAGCAAACCTGAAAAGCGTCTTTTTCATAAGAAGATTTTTCCGACACATGTTTGGAGCAGCACCAGATGACTGAGGTCTACAGGCATGATTATGTGCACTCTTCAGTCATAAGAATTTCGAATGGGTATCCCCTTACAAAAATTCATTTCTGGATAGAAGAATGATTCTCCTTTCGTAATATAAGTTTCATAAAGCTCTTCTGATCTGTGTTTATTCTGACAAAGTGTGAAATTTATTTTATTTTTTCTATAAAAATTGGTTTGTGAAATAAATATGAAACTATGTAGCCATTTCTTTACTTTGTTCCGCTCCATTATTATTCCGTGCAGGCTATGCGGCCCTCATAGACCCAGCCCGTTCCCATTCTGCTGAAATTGGACGTTTTCATGAAACCAGTTTTTTGTGCGCTTCCTGCACTTCTCTGCGCTTTTTCTGTTCTGTCATCCCCGGCAAGCTTTGCGGATGACACACTTAAAATGAACCAGATTCAGGTTATTGGTACGCACAACAGCTACCGGCGCAGTCTTTCCCCCACCACACTCGCATGGCTGAAAAAACTGTCACCGGAAATGGCGGACGCGCTGGACTACCAGCATGGGTCCCTGAAAGCGCAGCTGGATGGTGGTGTGCGCCAGCTTGAAATTGATATCTATGCTGACAGTTCCGGCAAACGCTACGCCCATCCTCGCGGTGTGGAGTGGGAGAAAAAAGCAGGCTTCACGCCTGATGCGGACCAGAGCGATGCGACCGACAAACAGGGCACGGACTTCAAGGTCATGCATATTGTCGATATTGATCAGCGTTCAAGCTGTGAACCGCTGCGCCAGTGCCTGACACTGGTCAAGGAATGGTCAGACGCGCACCCTAATCACCTGCCTGTCTATATTGATCTGGAAACCAAGCAGGATGTGCCGCTACCCGGAGGGAAGCTGCCCTTCACTCAACCGGAACAGTTTACAAAAGCCACCTATGACAAGCTGGATGCGGAACTGCTCTCTATCTTCGGGCGTGAAAATATCCTGACCCCGGACGACGTGCGCGGTTCTTACGCCACGCTGGAAGAAGCAGTTTTAAAACGGGGCTGGCCTGCTCTGGCGTTTGGGCGCGGCAAGGTTGTTTTCACGTTTGACCGCCCGCATGACACAGCGCGGTATGTGGCTGGGCACCCCGCGCTGCGTGGCCGCGTCGTCTTCACCAACGGTCGCCCCGGTGACCCGGACGCTGCGTTTACGGAAGCGAATGAAGGCTTTGTCGGCAAGGCCGGGAACGGGAGTGCTGCGGTCGATAATACAGCCGCTCTTCAGACCATTCAGTCTCTGGTGAAAAAGGGTTATCTGGTCAGAACCCGTTCGGATGCCAATACGGTGGAAGCCAGACAGGGTGACGTGACCCGCCGGGAGACGGCCTTCCAGTCTGGCGCGCAAATTATCAGCACGGACTATCCGGCGTTTGAAACCGCACCGTGGAATAACTACTCTGTCTCTTTCCCCAACGGCGCTGTGGCCCGCTGCAACCCTGTCAACGCACCGGCAGGCTGCACGGCAGCGGACGTTACGGAATAACCACGTCCGCCTGCTTTAGCCAAAAAGGATATTGCGCTGCGGCACAAGGGCGGAGACGGGGGCATTGGCCCCAGGCATGTCGGCGGTGAGTTGCAGCGGCCCGTGGCGGTCAAAAAAGCCCGGTACGGAGCGGATGATATAGGCCGCCTGCTCAAGGCAGGAAATCACGCGGTCCCGCGCCAGTGCCGTGCCGGCATGGTCCGGAATGGCGCTGATTTTCTGTGCCGCAAGGCTCAGCCCCGCTGCCGTTTTGAGCGGCGCACTATGCAGGTAGCGGAAGGAGCCAAGGGCGTCTTCCAGCAGGTCATGCGTCTGCCCGTCGGGCAGGGTGTGGCCCGCGTTCCAGCGCAGCCGCACAATCAGCCGCCCGAGTGAGAGAGCGGCAAAGGCGGCATCCGTATAGCCCTGCCGGTCCACATCATCTGTCAGGAAGGAAAAGCGCATCATCATGCGCGAGATTTTCTGAATCTGGAATCCTTCCCACGCCACCCACATCACTTTGCGGTTCTGCGGAGCAAGGGCCAGACGCTGCACGCTGCGGGTGAGGGAAGAGACCAGCCGTGCCGCATCCAGCCGGTGGTTGGCGGGCAGAATGACGCGGAACACCAGCACCAGCAGCACACAGGCCACAGCCATGGTCAGCCAGTTGTTGGTCAGCGTCAGGTCATCATAGGTAATAGGGTTGTTGACAGCCAGCATCATGGTGAAAAACACCGCATAACCAAACGCCCCGATGCTGTAGCGGGGGTGGAACTGCAACCACACACCGGGCAGCAGAAACAGGCAGATGGTCAGCCACAGCAGCGGATAACCGTCAATCTGTGGCAGGCCCAGCGTGTGGCACAGAAAGCTGGCGGGAATGGCCAGCGCGGTGCCCGTGGCCATCAGCGGGCTGGTTTTTGCGACGGACGGTGTGGTGGATAGCAGGCTGGACGCCGCCACCACAAACAGCATCAGCATGGGCCCGGTGCTCCAGTGCAGCACGTACCACATCATCCCGGCCAGCAGCGCAATAAACATGCCGCGCGCGCCGTTCCGCAGGGCCATGGGCCATTCCAGATACGGGCGCAGGGGCATGCGCGCCCGTGTGGGGCGGCGGATTGTCAGGTCATGCAGGGCCTGATCCAGTTGCACCAGCACATCCCGCGTATTGTCCAGAGACGCCAGCACAGTGGAGGATGGGGTCTCAGTCTCCAGACGGTCCAGCGCGAGCAGGGTGGCATGGATACAGGCGGAAACAGGCTTCGGGTCGTCCTGCCAGCCCGGCTTTTCTGTCAGCTCCAGAATGCGTTCCAGCGTGGCGGCAACTTCCTGATGCACCGCGCAGGAGGCTCCGTTGGCCAGAGAAAGATTCAGCCAGTACGGGTGATAGGTCACAATCAGGCCGGTCAGGCGGCTCAGGCAAATACGCAGGCGGTTGACGCGCGCCTGCATGTCCCTGTCATCCGCGGCGGCATATTCAATCGCCGGGCCAAGCCCCGCCATGCGCGCCAGCAGGCGGCTGCGGCTATCATAGAGCGGGGGCGGCAACGCCCGGAAGGAGGGAGCCGGGCCGCTGCTTTCCAGACGTTCAATCTGTTCTGCTGCGTGGTCCGTCGCATCCTCAAGGGTGGTGTGCTGGCTTTCCGCTGCGTGAAAAGACAAGGCATGGCGCACCGTTTCCCGGAACGCATCGCCCAGCGCCGTCAGCACGCGGCTGGGTTTGTGGGGGGAGGTGAGCATGAACACAAAGGCGGTTGTCACCACCCCGGTTGTCACAGCGGAAAGCCGCCCCATAGCCGCCAGAAAAATATGTTCCGGGTTGGCAAAAGCGGGGGCGGAAACAATGACAATCGTATAACCCACCAGCACGGCGGCGTAGGCGCGGAACAGCCGCAGGAAGGTGGCCACCATACAGGCCAGCCCCACAAACACGGACAGCGCTGCAAAATACAGCACCGGAGACTGCACAAAGGCCGCCATCACGCCCACGCTGATGGTCGCGCCAATTACAGTACCAATCACACGCCACACACTTTTGGAAACCATGGCCCCCACAGTGGGGTTTGCCACAATCAGCACCGTGGTGGCGGCACTCATGGGGGACTGGAGCTGGAACATAAAGGCCAGAAACAGGGCAATGCCAATGCACAGGAACACCCGTGCGGTATAGGCGGCGGTGCTCAGCGTGGCCTGCCACTGTTCATCCTCGGCAAACAGGGCGGGCATCAGGCGGCGGATGGTGTGTGAAAAACGGGAGGACATGGCGGAGGCTATTCCGGGTGGCGTCAGGTGGGCAGAGCGTGAGCGGTGGTCAGAAGGGCGTCCATCCGCGCCACAAGTCCCTGTGCGTCCTGCGCGGACAGGCCCTCCTTCATGCTCAGTTCAACCTCTCCGGCCACCTGATGGAACAGGGCGCATTTTTCCCGCCCGGCCGCCGTCAGGCTCAGGCATTTGGCCCGGCGGTCCTGCGCGTCGGGCGTGCGGGAGAGCAGGCCTTCCTTTTCCAGCAGGTCCAGCACCCGCACCAGTGCGGAGCAGTCCGTATCCATCACCAGCGCGAGATCTCGCTGCGTGGTGCCTTCCGGCATCATCATCAGGTAGGCCAGAGGCCGCATGACGGCCACGGTCATGCCGTGCGGGCGCAGGGCGCGTTCCAGCCGCGTGCGCCACACCGCCGCCAGCCGCATGACCCGAAAAGTGAGCGCCATGGAGCTGAATGCGGAATCATCCAGAGCAGGCAGGCCGTACTGAGGCACCGGAAAACCTCTATTTTGTTAGGGTGGGAATATTTGACATGTAAAATATATTGGCAGCAATATAACAGACCCCATCGGCCGGTCAATATCGTCCGCGGGGGTGGACTGTTCAGAAGAGAGTGAGGCTCATAAACCCGCCCAGCAGCACCATGCCCCACAGCGTGATCAGGATCATCCGCCGCCTGATCAGGTGCCGCACCAGCAGGCGCATCAGCGGGTCTGGCCCGGCTGGCATGGTCAGGGTGTCCGGCTCAGCTTTTCTGTAAGGCGCGTCCGCCTGTGCAACGCCCACGGTGCTGATCAGCTTCTGGCGGAACAGGTCGAGATCTTCTTCCCGGTAGAGCTTTTTCCCGTTGCCCGAAATCCTGCGTGGCCCGCAGGCCAGAAGCGCCATGACAAGTAATGCGTTCTGCCCGATCCCCAGATAGCGCGAGGCGTCCGGGCGGGAGAGCACGGTCCGGCCGGGGAAGGTGATCAGGGATGCTGTCGGTGTTTCAGAGGGCGTCATGGCCAGATCAAATCCTGTGCAGAGCAATCTGAAATAAAGCGGAGCGGAGAGGTGTTTCGTATAAAAAACGGCGGGGAAAAATCCGTCCAGCAAGAAGATCCGTAACAGAAAAAAGATGCTCCTGTAAAAATGGCAGGAGTATGTTGGCTAATTGAGAATAAATATCATCTGAGGGAAATCCCGAAGCGCGGGAATTTCAGGCTGGAAGCCTGCCGGATACGTCTTTATAGACTTAAACCCTGATGAAATAACAAAAAGGACCATGGCTCTTCACAGGCTGATGGTCCGCCCGGTTATGTACACTGTGGAAAAGGACCAACCATGAAGAAAGACTGGCCCTGTGCGCCCGTCAGTCTGCAAAATGTCTCGCCCAACGCAATGCGGATGGCCAGATTACTGCGGATGTCCCGGCGCGATGTACTGCTGACAGGCATGGGGGCGGCCGTCACATATGGCGTTGCCAGCGGGGTTGCGGGTGCGGCAGATGCGCCTTCCGCCCCTGCGCAGGGCGCAGACCCGGTAGCAGCGCAGTTCATGGCGGTCTCTCGCCTGCTGACGGATCGCCCCACGCTGGACCTGCGTATCGGGAATGCCCTCTATGCAGGAATCGTCCAGAGCGATGCCGGACGGCAGGCGCAGATCAGCGCGCTGCATGATCTGATGAGCAAAGAGCAGTTCTCCAGCGCCACCACGTTTGCCGCCGCAGCGGAAAAGGCGGACCCGGCCCTGAAGGATGTGATTCATGACATTCTGACCGGCTGGTACCGGGGTGTCGCGGATGGCAAGGTGGTGGTCTATCGCTCCGCCCTGATGTTCGACATCACGAAGGACGCGGTCTACCCCAAGACCTACGCCACAGGCGGCCCGTTCTACTGGACCACGCAGCCGCCGGAAGTAGACCGTCCCACAGGGCATCCAGCCCTTTCACCCTCGAAATTCGTCGTAGAACCGACCTGAGAGCGGGAATATCAGCCGTATGCCTTCTGAACAGACTCTCTCCGCCGATGTTGTCATTGTCGGGTCCGGTGTTGCCGGAGCGTCCATTGCCAATGAACTCGCGCGCGCCGGAATTTCCGTTATCGTGCTGGAAGCTGGTCCGCGTGTGGACCGCCAGCATTTTGTAGAAAATTTCCGTAATCTGGAAAACAAGCCCTCCTATCAGGGGCCTTTTCCGGCGGTGCCGTGGGCCAGACATCCGCCCAACCAGATCACGCCGAATGATTATCTGCACACGTCCGGTCCGAATGCGGAAGCCTACCAGCAGGTGTACCTGCGCATGATGGGCGGCACGACATGGCACTGGGCCGGGTGCGCATGGCGCTACCTACCCTCGGACTTTGAGCTGAAAACCCGCTACGGGCAGGGGCGTGACTGGGCCCTGAAGTATGAGGATCTGGAGCCGTTCTATTATCAGGCGGAAGTGATGATGGGCGTCTGCGGGCCGGACCCGGCCAAGGAGGACCTCGGTTCTCCGCGCAAACAGCCTTACCCGATGGACGCGCTGCCCATCTCCTACGCCGCGCAGCAGTTCCGCAAGCTGATCAGTGAAAAAACGCCATGGCGCGTGGTGCATGAGCCGCAGGCCCGGAACACCCGCCCGTATGACAGCCGCCCGACGTGCGAGGGCCACAATAACTGCATGCCCATCTGCCCCATCGGGGCGATGTATAACGGCAGTTATTCCGTGTACCATGCCGAGGCCGCCGGGGCGAAGTTCATCCCCAACGCCGTGGTGTATAAAATCGAGCGAGACAGCGCCAACAAGCGCGTGACCGCCGTGCAGTATTATGACCCGGATAAAAATTCCCACCGCGTCACCGGCAAATATTTTGTGATTGCCGCGCACTGTATTGAAACCGCCAAACTGCTGCTGGTCTCTGCGGATGAGCAGAGCCCGGATGGCGTTGCCAACAGTTCAGGCCATGTGGGCCGGAACATGATGGACCATACCGGCGTGCAGGTGACGTTTATCAGTGGGGATAAAGCCCTCTGGCCGGGCCGTGGCCCGCTGGAAACCAACGTGATCGACAATTTCCGTGACGGCGACTGGCGGAATGAGCGCGGCGCGTATCTGGTGCATATGGTGGATGACAATCAGGTGGACCTTGCCACCCAGCTTGCCATTTCCAAAGGTTATGTCGGGCGGGATCTGGAAGAACAGATCCGTTATCTGGCTTCTCATACCGTGCGTCTGTTCAGCCATAACGAGGCCCTGCCGGACCCGGATAACCGCCTGACGCTGAGCAAGACCAACAAGGATATTCTCGGCATCCCGCATCCGGATGTTTATTACAAACTGCCTGACTACACCGTGAAAAGCTGTGACCACACCCGCAAGGTGTTCAAGGAGCTGATCGGCCTGATGCACGGCACGGATGAACAGTGGACACCGGGTTACTTCCCGCAGGATCATCCCTCCGGCAGCACCATCATGGGCACGGACCCGAAAGATTCCGTGGTGGATGGCCATTGCCGGACGCATGACCATGAGAACCTCTTTATTGCCAGTTCCTCAGTTTTCTCAACCGTGGGCACGGGCAACATTACTCTGACGGTCGCAGCGCTGGCGCTGCGTGTTGCAGATACGCTGAAAAAAGAACTGCTTCATGCCTGATTTCAGAACTCTCCTGTGTTCCGCTCTTATTGCCGGAACAGCCCTTGGTGGTGTGGCGCTCGCACCGCTGGCCGCCGCTGCCTCAGCGGACAAACCGTCCGCCCAGCCCACAGTGCCCGCGCCTGTGGCGGAAGAGGGGAAGCCCGTTGCAGGCTCTGATGCTAAAACATCAGACCACACGCCAACCTCTGAAAAACCGGCTCCTGCCGGGGAGGCCGCAACCCCTGCTGCCTCAACGCAGGCAGGTGCCTCTCCGGCCGCTCAGCCGGACAGTGCCGAGGCTGAACTGGCGCGGGGTGCCTACCTTGCGACAGCAGCGGACTGTGTAGCCTGTCACACCAAACCGGGCGGGAAACCTTTTGCGGGCGGCCTGAAAATCGCCACCCCGATGGGTCAGGTGGTTGCCACCAACATCACCCCGGACCCGGACCACGGAATTGGCCGGTATACGGAAGCGGATTTTGAAAACGCCGTGCGGCATGGCGTGCGCAAGGATGGCTCCTATCTGTATCCGGTCATGCCGTACGTGTCTTACGCGGGCATGACGGATCAGGACGTAAAAGCCCTGTATGCGTGGTTCATGCATGCGGTCAAACCGGTGGCGGAAGCGCAGGAAGAGACAAATCTGTCCTTCCCGGCCAGTATCCGCCCGGCCATGATGGCGTGGAACTTCATCGCCAGTAAGGAAACGCCGGAAACCGGGGATTCCAGCACGTATGACCCGCTTCGCCGGGGCCGTTATCTGGCCAACGCGCTGGAGCATTGCGGCACCTGCCACACCCCGCGTAACTTTATGCTGAGTGAAAAGCAGGACCATTATCTGGCCGGGACGTCCCTTGGCGCATGGTACGCGCCCAACATCACCTCCAGCAAAACCGGCGGCATCGGCTCGTGGAGCGAGGATGATCTGGTGGCGTATCTGCGCACCGGGCATGTGGCGGGCCGTGCGCAGGCCGCAGGTCCCATGGCGGAAGCCGTGGAGCACAGCACGAGCCACCTGACGGATACGGACCTGCACGCACTGGCCGCCTTTATCCTCAAGGTTGCCCCGATGGAGGATGAGGCCGACCACACCGCGCGTGATGCGTTTGGCAAGGCGGTGAACGAGCCGGATATCCGCACCAAAGGCCCGCAGCGGATTGATGATCTGGCGGAAATGGATGGCCCGCACATCTATGATGCCAACTGCGCGGCCTGCCACGGGCGGGACGGGGCTGGCACGCAGGACCATTATGTGCCCTCCCTGTTTGCCAACTCCACCGTAGGCGCAGGCCGTCCGGACAACCTGATCATGACCATCCTGAAAGGGGTGGATCGCACGGCGGGCAAGGAACATGCCTTCATGCCGGGCTTTGATGGTCAGTCCAACGTGCAGCGCCTGAGCGATGCGGAAATTGCCGCACTGGTGAACTACGTGACCGCCACCTTCGGCTCCGGGGATCACCACGTCACGCCGGAGCAGGTCAAAAACCTGCGGGGTGACAGCAAGCCGGTGAATCCGCCGGCCAAGGGGCAATAAGGGGGGAGTCACAAACCCCTCTGGCAGGCCGGGCGTTTTTCTCAGCGCCCGGCCTGTTCTGCCAGCCCGCTCTTGTCTGCGCGCTCTCGCCCTCAGCAGACTGCTGCGTTATCAGACGCAGTGCTTTTCCGGGCGCGCTTTTCCAGAAAATACGCTATGCACACCACCCTTTGAAGAGATCCGGGGTTAAGGGGAAAGCTGTGTTCGGTTCCTTGTCTGTTTCAACACGGATTGGCCTCGTCGCCCTGTGTGCCGCAACCTTTACAGCCATCACCAGTGAGATGGCTCCGGTTGCGCTCATGCTGGAGATGGCCCGTACTTTCCACACCAGCACCGGCCATATCGGGCTGGCAGTCACGGCGTATGCGCTGATTGTGGCCGTTGCGGCTGTGCCGCTGACGGTTCTCACCGCACGGGTGGAGCGGAAGCGCCTGATTCTTGTGGCGCTGGCAGGGTATGTGCTGTCCAACCTGATAGCAGCCTTTGCGCCCACTTTTGCTGTGCTGTGCCTGGGCCGCACCCTCGGCGGCGGCGCGCATGCGCTGCTTATGTCCATTGTGTCAGCCTATGCCGCCCATCTGGTGCCCAAAAAACTGACAGGCCGGGCCATCTCCTTTGTGTTTGGCGGGGCCTCCATGGGGGGCGTTCTGGGGGTGCCGGGGGCTGCGGCGCTGGGGCATTTTGCAGGCTGGCGCATCGCGATGCTGGTTGTGGCGGGGCTGGCAGCGTTTCTGACGGTGCTGATTGCCGTCTGCCTGCCGCCGGTTGTCAAACCGGCGGGGCGTCCATCCGGGCCGTACAAGGCCCCGCGTGAGGCTGTGCGCGCCTTCGGGTGGGTTGTGGCGGCAAACGCCATGTTCTTCCTCGCCCATAATGTTGTGTACACCTATATCGCTCCGGTGCTGATGGCGCATGGCCTGCCCGAGCAGTCTGTAAGTCTGGCCTTGCTGGTTATCGGGGTTCTGGGGTTGTCCGGCCTCTGGGCCTCCGGCCTGATGGTGGATCGCTGCCCGCGTGTGGGGATGCTCGGCGCCGGGGTGGTCATGGCGTGCGCGATTGCGCTGCTGGGCGGGACGCTGGTGCCGGGCTGGGAGAGTGTGGCGGTTGTCTGCCTCTGGTGCGCGGCCTATGCCTGCATCATTCCGTTCATCATGTCCGGGGCGATCCGCACCCGCGCCACCTCGGCGGATACAGCGGGGGCGGCGGTCAACAGCACCAGCAATATCGGTATTCTGCTTGGCTCGGCCCTTGGGGGGCAGCTTCTGTCCGCGTATGGCGTTGCGGTTCTGGTGCCTGTTTCTGTGGCGCTGTGCTGTGTGGCCATGCTGGTAGTGGTGCTGAGCGGCAATGCCTTTCCCGTCAGGCTGGCCGAGCATGAGGACGAAGAGGCGGCAGAACAGGTCTGCTCATAAAGCGCCCGGCTTACGGCTTGAAAAATACCGGTATTATGCGATGCTTGCCGCATGATGGTGTCCCGCGAGGGATGAAAAGGGAAGACCGGTGCGCAGCATCCGCTGCAAGGCCGTCGCTGCCCCCGCAACTGTAAGTGATTGCATGGTCCGCTATGGGCCTGCCGCCTCTGGCGGGCAGGTCCATGCCACCGGCTCCGGTAAGGGGGCCGGGAAGGCAGCCGGACCCGCGGCTGCAAGGTTTATTCCGCGCAGACCTGCACGACACAAGCCAGGAGACCTGCCATCATCCGCGCTGCCCTTTCAGGGCGGGCGGCTGTCTGAGGTGTCGTGTCCGGCGGGGTGCCCGGAAGGCGAGGGTGCGCTGGGCTGGCGCATCACTCCTGTGCCAGCAGGAGCACTGTGCATGCACTCCGTTTAAGGGCCGCATCTTCCCGGAGCGGCGCCTGATCGGGAATTTTTTATGCCTGCGTCTGTTCCGCATTCCGCCCCGTCCTCCCACGCGCCGCCTGCCGTGGCGGAAGGCCCGGTGCTGCATGTCTGCACCACCTGCCGGCGCGGCGGCCCCGGCATGGATCACCCTCCGGGCGCACAGTTGCTGGACCGCCTGACGGCCCTGCTGGAGGCCTCACAACAGGACTGCCCCGTCACGCTGCGTCCCGTCGCCTGTCTGGCCTCGTGTGACCGTGGGTGTACGGCGGCCATTGCCATGCCGGGCCGCTGGACATGGCTGCTCGGCCATCTTGGGCCGGAAAAGGCGGAAGATCTTCTGGCCTATGCGCGGCTCTATGCCGCCTCGGCCAAAGGGACGGTTATGCCGTCCCGCCGCCCGGCCTCTCTTTCTGATATGATTCTGGGCCGCGTGCCCGCTACCCTCTACCCTGAGGCCACAGTCTCTGAACAGGAGCCGTCATGACCGCATCCACCCGCGTTCCCGTCACCATCATCACAGGCTTTCTGGGGGCGGGGAAAACCACGCTCCTGCGCCATATCCTGCAAAAAGCGCAGGGCCACCGTATTGCCGTTGTGGTCAATGAATTCGGCTCTCTGGGCATTGATGGAGAAATCCTGCGCGGCTGCGGCGTAGAAGGCTGCCGGGAGGATGATATTGTGGAACTCACCAATGGCTGCCTGTGCTGCACCGTGGCGGATGATTTCCTGCCCACGATGGAAGCCCTGCTGGACCGGGCCGACCCGCCGGAACATGTGGTGATTGAAACCTCCGGCCTTGCCCTGCCCAAGCCGCTGCTCAAAGCCTTTGGCTGGCCCACCGTGCGCAGCCGCATGACGGTGGATGGCGTCATCACTGTGCTGGATGCGCCCGCCGTCGCCTCCGGCCGCTTTGCGGATGATCCAGAGGCCGTGGCAAAACAGCGCGAGGCCGATCCCTCACTGGATCATGACAACCCTCTGGCGGAAGTGTTTGAAGACCAGCTTAACGCGGCGGATCTGATTGTTCTGAACAAGACGGACCTGCTGGATGCCGCACAGCTTGATGCGGTGGAAGCAGAGATCAGAACCCTCTGTCCGCGCCCGGTGCGTATTATCCGCGCGCAGGATGGCAAGGTGGACCCCGCCGTGCTGCTGGGTCTGGGGGCGGAAGCTGAGGCTGATCTCCAGTCCCGTCCGTCGCACCATGATGCGGAAGATGGCGAGCATGAGCATGATGATTTTGAAAGTTTCGTCGTCACCGTACCGGAACAGCTTTCCGTCGAACGCTTCCTGACCCTGTTGCAGGATGTGGCGGCCCGGTATGACGTCCTGCGCATGAAAGGCTTTGCCAGTGTGCAGGGCAAGCCCATGCGGCTGGCTGTGCAGGGTGTTGGCACCCGCTTCCGGCATGAGTTTGACCGCCCCCTGACCCCGCAGGAGGCCCGCACCGGGCGTATTGTGGTCATCGGGCAGAAGGGGCTGGATGAGGCCGCCATTACGGCGGCGCTGGCGGCAGATCCGTCCGCAACGTCCGCCGGTTAAGCAGGCGGCCAGCCCCCATGCACCTTCTTGTGCGGGACAGCCGGACGCTGGATGAGCAGGACGTGGCGGAAGACCTCGGCCTGCCTCCGGCGGAGCTTGTTGTCCTGTCCTTTACGGAAAGTGACCTGCTCGGCCTGCTGCACGCACAGGCACGGCTGAAGGTCGGTCCGCGCGGGGAGGGGGAGACGCTGCCCTCTCTTCAGGTCACCAGCCTCGCCCGGCTACGGCACCCCATGTCGGTCGATCTGTATCTGGAGACCACACTGGCGCAGGCCCGTTGTGTGGTGGTGCGGCTGCTCGGCGGGCTGGATTACTGGCGCTATGGCGCTGAGGAACTCGCGGCATGGTGCCGGGCGCACCATATCCCGCTGGCTCTGCTCCCCGGAGAAGCCCGGCCACAGCCGGGTGCCGGTGCCCCGCTGTCGGATGATAGCCGTCTGGCGGAGCTCTCCACCGTGTCGGGTGAAATACGCAGGCGACTGAACGGGTTTTTCCAGTATGGCGGTGCTCACAATATGGAGCATGCCCTGCGCCTGATGGCCAGCCTCGCCGGGCAACACGCGGATGATGGCGCACAGCCGGAATCTCTGCCACCGTGGGGAGTGTACCGCACAGTTGCAGCACGCACGGACCTTAAAACAGCCGGTGCAGCAACACTCAGTCAGGATTCTGTTCCTCTGCCAGAAGGCCACACGCTGCGGGCCTCACTGATTTTCTACCGCGCCCATCTGATGGTGGGGGATATCGCCGCGCTGGACGCGCTGGCGGATGCCCTTGCCGCACAGGGCTGCGGGGTGGAGATGCTGTTTGTTACATCTCTTAAAGACCCTGCTGTTGCAAGCGGCGTTGCCGATGCGCTGAAAAACTTCCAGCCAGATATTGTCCTCAACGCGACCCTGTTTTCTTCCAGAACCCCGCAGGGGCACTCCCCACTGACGGTTGCCGGGGCGCCCATCCTGCAACTGCTCCAGCCGGGGGCGACACAGGAGGTATGGGGGCGCAGCCCGCGCGGTCTCTCCCGGTCGGACCTCGCCATGCAGGCTGTGCTGCCGGAACTGGATGGCAGCATCGCAACACTCCCCATTTCCTTCCGGCAGGACGCGCCGCCCGGCCTGCCTGCGGCCCGCACACCTTATCTGCCCGGTATCCGGCATACCGTGGCGCGGGGGCTGGCATGGGCACGCCTGCGGCATCTGGCCCCGGAGCAGAAGCGGGTTGGCATTATCCTCTCAGATTATCCGGGGGCCGGGCTTGCGCGGGAGACGGGGCATGTGGCTCATGCCGTCGGGCTGGACGGGTTTGCCAGTCTGGCCTCCATCCTCGCTCTGCTGCGGGCGGAAGGCTATCAGACCGGGCCAGCGCCTTTGCCAGACGCACAAACCCTCGTAACTCTGCTGGCCCAGACGGCCCCCCGCCCGCTGATAAGCCTTCCCACATACCATGCGCTGGCGGCGGAGCTGGATGCCGGGTTTATGGCGTCCGTCACGCAGGCATGGGGTGCGCCGGAGCAGGACCCATGCGTGCAGGAAGGCGCGTTCCATCTGCGCGCGCTGGAACTGGGGCATCTGACGCTTGCCGTGCAGCCGGACCGGGGGCGTCAGGCCGACCGGAAAGCCCGGTATCATGACCCGGATATCCCGCCCTGCCACGCTTATGTGGCGTTTTACCTGTGGCTGCGCAGCGTGCGGCGGCTGGACGCGCTGGTGCATCTGGGCACGCATGGCACGCTGGAATGGCTGCCGGGCAAGGCCGCAGCCCTTTCCGCCGCCTGCGCGCCTGCGGTGCTGACGGGGTCTTTGCCCGTTATTTACCCGTTTATTGTCAATAATCCGGGTGAGGCCGCCACGGCCAGACGGCGGCTCGGGGCCGTGACCATTGGCCACATGACGCCTCCGGTCCGGCAGGCTGACCTTTCGCCCGAAATGCAGACGCTGGAACGGCTGATTGATGAATATGCGGAGGCCGATGGTCTGGACCCGCGCCGTGGTGCATTACTCCGCAAGGAGATTCTGGAAAAAGCCGCCCGGACCGGCGTGCTTTCAGAAAGTGGTGTCCGCCCCGGTGAGGAGGATGAGGCCGAAGCCCTCGCCCGTCTGGATGCGTATCTGTGTGATGTGAAAGATCTGCAAATCCGTGACGGCCTGCATATTTTTGGCCAGACCGCGCCCGAGGCCGAGACCCTCGCTCAGACAATTCTTCAGGCCTGTTCCCCACAGGCTGGCACGCCACAGCCAGACAGTGCGCAGGGTCTTTCCGGGCAGATGGACCCGCGTCCGACAGAGCAGACCGCCCCCCTGTTCCAGACCATTACCGACCGCATCCGCCAGAGCGGCCCGGCGGAAGCGCAGGCGCTTCTCGCGGCTCTTGCGGGCCGGTTTGTCACCCCCGGTCCCGCCGGTGCGCCCACGCGCGGGCGGCTGGATGTGCTGCCCACCGGGCGCAACCTCTTCACGCTGGACCCGCGTGCGCTGCCAACGCCCTCCGCCATGGTGCTGGCTGAAAAAATGGAAAAACTGCTGCTCACCCGGCATATGCAGGAGCAGGGGGAACCGCTGACCCATCTGGTCATGGATTTGTGGGGCTCAGCCAGCATGCGCACCGGCGGGGAGGATATGGCCCTCGCACTCCGGCTGATGGGGGTCACGGTGCAGCGCGCCGCAGGCACCGGGCATGTCAGCGGGTTTGAAATCATTCCGCTACCCGTGCTCAACCGCCCGCGGGTGGATGTCACGTTGCGTATTTCCGGCCTGTTCCGGGATGCCTTTCCAGACCAGATTGCCCTGTTTGATCAGGTGGTGCAGGCCGTTGCCAGCCGTCGGGAAGCCGCGGAGTGGAACCCTCTGGCCGCCAGCGTACAGGGGCTGGAGGGCGCGGCCCGGACCCGTGCGACCGCCCGCATTTTTGGCGCGGCGTCCGGTTCTTACGGCACGGGGCTGGAGGATGCCCTGCACGCCGGCACGGGGGCGGATCAGGCGGCGCTTGGTCAGGCATGGCTTGAAAATTCCGCATGGACTTACGGCGGCGGGCGGGATGGCGGGCAGGATACCGCGACCCTTGCCCGGTTACTGGGGCAGGCGGATGCCGTGCTGCATGTGCAGGACCACGCGGAAACCGATATGCTGGAAAGCCCGGAAAATGCAGCGCATGAGGGCGGGCTGGCCGCAGCAGCAGCGGCCCTCGGGGCCAGCCCGGCTCTCTGGCATGGCGATACCTCCCGGCCTGAAACCCCGCGCCTGCGTGCCACCGCGCAGGAAGTGGCACGCATCGTGCGCGGTCGGCTGGCCAACCCGGACTGGATTGCCGGGATGCAGAAGCACGGCTACGCAGGCGCTGCGGAACTGGCGCGGGGGCTGGAGGCCCTGCATGGGTTTGCCGCCACCCTGCCACAGCGGTTTGACCAGCAGTTTGACAGGGTTTTTGCCGCCACACTGGGGGATAGCGCGTGTGATACGTTCCTCCGGCGCACCAACCCGGCGGCGCGGGAGGCCATGCGCGCCCGCTTTGCGGACGTCTGGCAGCGCGGCCTGTGGCACCCGCGCGGCAACAGTGTGGCGCAGGTGCTGGAAGGCGGTCTGGCGCCCGTGCTGCATGCCGCCTCCGGCCCGGAAGTTTCCCCACAAAGGCCTGAAGAGCAGATGGTCCGCGAACAGACGCTGAACACGCAGGGGTCTCAGCAGAGGTCTCACACGCCGGAGGAACGCGCATGAGCGTCCGTGCGATCATGGTGGCCGCCCCGCGCTCCGGCGGCGGAAAAACCACAGTTACGCTGGCGCTGCTGGCGGCCTTCCGGCGGCGCGGTATCCGGGTGGGGGCGGCCAAAACCGGCCCGGACTATATCGACCCGGCTTTTCATGCCGCCCTGACAGGTCGTCCCGGCCTGAATCTGGATAGCTGGTGCATGAACCCGGCCCTGCTGGCCGCAACGCTGGAGGCCGCCCGGCAGGATGTGGACCTTGTGGTGGTGGAATCCGCAATGGGGCTGTTTGACGGCCTTGTGGCACCGCAGGGCGGGCGCGGGGCGCCGTCAGATATTGCCGCGCGGTTTACTATTCCCGTGCTGCTGGTGCTGGATGTGTCCGGTCAGGGTCAGACGGTAGGGGCCGTGGCGCATGGTTTTGCCACATGGCAGCCGGAGGTGCAGGTGGCAGGCGTCGTGCTGAACCGCGTGGCCTCTCCCCGCCATGCCCGTCTGACAGAAGAGGCCATTCGGGCCGCGGGCCTGCCGGTCTGTGGCACTTTGCTCCGCCAGCCCGGCACGCCCCTGCCGGAACGGCATCTGGGGCTGGTGCAGGCGCGGGAGCATCACGGCCTGACAGACTGGCTGGAAGATCTGGCGGACAAGGCCGAGCGGGAACTCAACCTCGACGCTATTCTCGCCACTGCCCGCCCTCTGCCGGATACGCTTTTGCAGGCTGAAAACTCTCAGAATGGAACCCGTCAGGCGGACCTTCTTCCGCCCGGTGCGCTTCCGCCGCCCGGCCAGCGGATTGCGCTGGCGGATGATGCCGCGTTCTCATTCCTGTATGGCCATCTGGCCCTGTTCTGGCGGCGGGCAGGGGCGGAAATCATACCGTTTTCCCCGCTGGCGGACGAGGCACCGGACCCGTCGTGTGATGTCTGCTGGCTGCCCGGCGGATACCCGGAGCTTCATGCGGGAAAGCTGGCTGCGGCGGAGCAGTTCCGGCGGGGGCTGGCCACATTCGCCACCACCCGCCCGGTGCATGGGGAATGTGGGGGCTTCATGGTGCTGGGTGAGGCGCTGGAAGATGCGCAGGGCACGCACCATCGCATGACGGGTCTGCTGGGGCACGTCACATCCTTTGCGCGCCGCAAGCTCAATCTGGGTTACCGGGAGGCGACTCTGCTGGCACCCTCGGTGCTGGGGCAGGCAGGTACCACCCTGCGCGGGCATGAATTCCATTACGCCACAGTGCTGGAGGCCGGAGCCGATGCGCCGCTCGCGCAGCTGCGGGCGGGGGATGGCACGGACCTTGGCCCATGCGGCGGGCGCAGGGGCGGTGTGTCCGGTTCATTTTTCCATGTGCTGGCTTGTGGTCCTGCGGCGCTGCCCCCACATCCTGCCGTGCCTCATACCGGGTCTGCCTGAAATGCACGGAGCCGGGCGGGGCAGTGCTGCGTTGAACAACGCGGGTTGTAACAGCAGGCCCGCGCGCGCCGGGGCGATACCGGCCATGCAGGTCTGCCTGAGGAGAGAAAAATGGCGCAGTCTTTCCCCGTTTTGTTAGTGCGCCACGCACCGGTCATGGTGCCGGAGGGCGTATGTTACGGGCGGCAGGACGTCGCCTTGCGTCCGGGGTGGGAACGGGTCACATCCGGGCTGGCCGTACTGGCGCAGGGCGCAGTCTGCCGGGTGCTTTACACCTCTCCCGCCGCCCGTTGCCAGCAGATGGCCCGCAAGCTGGCAGCCTCCACAGGCATGGAAATGCGCATCGACCCCCGACTGGCGGAAATGAACTTCGGGGAATGGGAAGGCCGGCTCTGGCAGGATATTGACCGCGGCTTACTGGATGCATGGGCGGCGGACCCGGAAGGGTTTGTCCCGCCGGGTGGTGAGAGTGGCCGCGCGTTATGCCATCGGGTCCGGGCATTCTGGCAGGAGGTGCAGCAGGCAAGCACCCCGGCCTGTGTCCTGTCTCACGGTGGCCCGCTGCGGGTGCTGAGCGCGCTTGCCGCCGGAACACCGCCCGCCTTGCTGGCCCCTTCCATGCCGCAGGGGTTTGCGCGGCTGTTTATGGTCAGCGCCTCCGCAAACCTTACGCCGGAGAAGGAGGAGGCGGCAGACCCTCAGCGTCCTTCCCGGCCGCATACTCCGCGCAGTGCGCGCGTCGTTCCGCTCTGGCCACGCAACGCCCGTCGCGCAGCGGTCGAGAGCCATTTCACATTCCCAAAAACCGATACAGGCCCCGTTCTGACATGATCTCTGCCATACCCCCCTCCACCCCGGAGCAGGAGGCCGCACGCCACCGCGAGAAAATGCAGAAACGCAAGGCCGTGCAGGATCAGGAAGTAGCGGGCAAGCAGATCGAAAAAGGTCTGCTGATGGTCCATACCGGGTCGGGCAAGGGCAAATCGACCGCCGCCTTCGGTCTGGCCCTGCGCACCGTAGGGTATGGTCACCGCGTGGTGGTGGTGCAGTTTATTAAAGGGGCGTGGGACACAGGGGAGCGCCGGGCGCTGGAACGGTTTGAAGACCTTGTGGAATTTCATGCTCTGGGCGAAGGTTTTACGTGGGAAACACAGGACCGCGCGCGGGATATTGCGGCCTGCCAGCAGGCATGGGCCGTCGCGAAAGAGGCCCTTTCCCGCCCGGATGTGGCTCTGGTCGTGCTGGATGAACTCAATATCGCCCTGCGGTATGATTATCTGCCCCTGCCGGAGGTTCTGGCTGCCTTTGCGGCCCGGCCTCCCGGTCAGCATGTTGTCGTGACAGGCCGGAACGCTAAACCGGAGCTGGTCGAGGCGGCGGATCTGGTCACGGAAATGTCTCTGGTCAAACATCATTTTAAAGATGGTGTGCGCGCCCAGCAGGGAGTGGAGTTTTGAGCGCACGTGTTCTCATGGTGCAGGGAACAGGCTCAAGTGTCGGTAAATCAACTCTGGTGGCGGGGCTGGCGCGGGCCTTTACCCGGCGCGGCCTGCGGGTGCGGCCCTTTAAACCGCAAAACATGTCCAACAATGCAGCCGTAACAGCCGATGGCGGGGAAATAGGCCGTGCGCAGGCCTTGCAGGCCCGCGCGTGCGGCGTGCGCCCGACTGTGGATATGAATCCCGTCCTCCTCAAACCGCAGGGCGAGACCGGGGCGCAGCTTGTGGTGCGCGGGCAGGTGCGGCACAGCCTCGGCGCGCGGGACTATCAGAACCGTAAAGACACACTTCTGCCTGTGGTGGTCGAGAGTTTTCAGACTCTGGCCGTACAGGCGGACCTTGTTCTGGTGGAAGGGGCAGGCTCCGCGTCTGAAATCAATTTACGGGCGCGTGACATTGCCAATATGGGCTTTGCAGAAGCCGTCAACGCTCCGGTGGTGCTGGTGGGGGATATTGATCGTGGCGGTGTGATAGCCAGTCTGGTCGGCACACAAACTGTCCTGCCCCCGCAGGATGCAGCCCGCATCAAAGGCTTTATCGTCAATAAAATGCGCGGTGATATCTCACTGTTTTATGAGGGTATGGACTTCATCGCCCAGCGCACCGGCTGGGCTGCTCTGGGACTGGTGCCGGACCTCCCGGCTGTCCGCTCTCTCCCGGCGGAAGACGCTGCCGACCTCATGAGCACACTGGCAGCCTCACAGTCGGCATCCCGGCCAATATCCCGGCCTCCATCCCAGAGGGTCTCTCAGTCTGCCCCCTCTGCGGCCCCTGTGTACATCCCTGTGCATAACGGGGATGATAAACCGGCACCCCGCCTGCGTATCGCAGTAATTCTCCTGCCAATGATTGCCAATTTTGATGATCTGGACCCGCTCTGTTCAGAACCCGGTGTACAGATCCTGCCTGTGCAGCCCGGCCAGAGCCTGCCGGAGTGTGACCTTGTCCTGTTCCCCGGTTCCAAAGCCACACTGGCGGACTTAGCAACATTCCGCGCGCAGGGCTGGGCGGAGGCTCTCAAGGCCCATCTGGCGCGTGGCGGGCATGTTATGGGGCTTTGCGGGGGGTATCAGATGCTTGGGCAAAGCGTTGCAGACCCACAGGGCACGGAAGGCGCCGCCGATGTGGCCCCCGGCCTCGGCCTGCTGGCAGTGGACACGGTGCTGAGCAGCAGCAAACGCCTGCAAGAGGCATCCGGCCATCTTGCCGGAACAGATCTCGCAGTCTCCGGATATGAAATTCATACAGGCCAGACCACCGGGCCGGACCGTGCCCAGCCTCTTCTGGTCCTGAACGGGGCCGGGGAAGGGGCTATCTCTGCCTGCGGTCAGGTTTACGGCACGTATCTGCATGGTGTGTTTAACCATCGGCCTGCCCGCATGGCCCTGCTGGCGCGTGCGGGCGGAGCAGCTTTCCGCCCCGGTGGATGCTGGTATACGGCCAGCCTGCCAGAGCGGCATGAGGACGTTGTGGAACAGGCGCTCGACAGGCTGGCGGACCATCTGGAAGCCCACATCTCTCTGGATGCGCTTCTCGCTCTTGCGACCGTGCCGAGTTATGCAAAGTGCCAGACAGAACAGGTAGTTTCTTCGTAAGGGGTCACAGCCGCCTCAGCATAGGGCACCCCCAAAGCCAGCAGATCAGTCTCAGGGGTGTTTCATTAATGCCTTTCCAGCGTCCCACGTCCTGTGTCACAGCGCGATGGAGGAGGTATCAGTCTGGATATCGTTCGCGTTGCTCAAAATGTTTACCTAGTGGTTAGGTGCTAATCCTCCCGCGCATAGCGCCACGTTTTCCCTTTTCCAGTCACTCTCTTCATTCGCATGTGTGAAAAAGACAAAAGAAAATGTGATCACAGCGAGATCCGAACAGTATTTTTTTATCAGGCAGCCATAAGGAGAAATAAAAAAAGACTGACAGAACAACAACCATAAAAAAACGCGTCCTTCCGGAACAGGAAGGCCGCGCCCAGAACGCTCACGCAGAATGTTCTGTTTTTCCCGAGCTTAGCTGGCCGGAGCCGTCCGGGCCGTGGTGCCAAGACGATACCCTTCGCGTTTGAGGATCTGGATGGCGGTTTCAGAATATTTCCCCGTCAGCGGCGTGACATCCCCGGGCGCACACCAGAAGCTGAGGGTCACGGCAATATTGGCAGGCTGGGGCAGAAAGCCGACAGCGGGGGCAGGTGTTTTGAGAACAAGCGTATCATTCTCAACAGCTCCAAGCAGGAGCGCACGCGCTTTATCAATATCATCGTTATAATCAATCAGCACCGTAACGGATGCCTGAAGCCTGTCAGACTGAGAGCTGTTGACAACAATATTGTTGGAAAGAGTGCCGTTGGGCACATAAATCATCTCGTTTTTGGCGTCACGCAGAACGGTGCGGAACATCTCAATAGATTCCACCGTTCCGGCGCTGCCACCCGCCACAATGGAGTCCCCAACCTTGAAGGGGCGGAACAGCAGGATCAGCACACCACCGGCAAAGTTCGCAAGGCTTCCCTGCAACGCCATACCCACGGCCAGACCAGCAGCACCCAGCACAGCAACAAAGGACGTGGTGGCAATCCCCACCATGGAGGCCACGCTGATCAGCAGCAGCGCCTTCATCAGCAGGCCCGCAACGCTCAGCAGAAAGCCCTGAAGTGTGGGCTCAATATGGCTTGCGGACATCATCCGGCCCATGGCGTGTGTCACCATGTTGATAATTTTCCAGCCGACCAGCAGCACAATAAGAGCCAGCACAACCTGCCCCGTGTAGCTCAGCACTGTGGGGAGCCAGGCATTAAGCTGGACCCATAATGAATTGACCTGATGTTCCATAACCATCCCTGAATTGTCTGTTCATCACGCGTACGCACCAGCGCACTTCCCTCTTTAGTCCAGCCTATTATGGGCAATTTCAAGACCAGAGACGGGAATTGTGACTGCATAAAACCCCACGCTCCCCCAAAACTCGCGCGCGGAGCCGCGTTCCAGCCACATCCGGCCCCCGGTGCGGCCGAGCAAAAGCCCATAGTCTCTTTTTCGATACAAAGTGAAGGAGAAGGTAAAAATTCTAACATATTGAAAAAATAGAATATTTTAAAAAACCCGTAGCCGGAAGAGCTTTAAAAACCAGCAGCAGGGGTACCCCCGAACCCGTTTCTGACATAAAACAGAGACTTTACTGCCAGACAGGAAGCAAAGCCCGTGTCAGCCTCGAAAATTCTGATCAGCGCCTGTCTGCTGGGCCGTCCGGTCCGTTATAACGGCTCTGCAAAGACCGTTCAGCATCCCGCTCTGGCTGTCTGGCAGCAGGCTGGCCAGCTTGTGATAATCTGCCCGGAAGTCGCCGCCGGATTCAGTACGCCGCGTCCCCCTGCGGAAATTACACACGGCCAGTCCGGCTCCGACGTGCTGGCACACACCGCGCGCGTGCAGGATACAACCGGGGCGGACGTCACAGCCCAGTTTCTGACGGGAGCCAGAGCCGCTCTCACCCTTGCTCAGGACCATAACTGCCAGTTTGCCATTCTGACGGACGCCAGCCCCTCCTGCGGCAGCAACCATATTTATGACGGGTCATTTAAAGGCAAAAAACATCCCGGCATCGGTGTCACCACGGCCCTCCTTCGCGCTCATGGCGTGCAGGTTTTTGCAGAAACGGAAATTGACCAGTGCGTGCATTTTCTGAATCAAATTGAACAAAAAAGATTTTCCTCCCCGGGAAAATAGAATTCAAACAGAAAAAATATTTAATAAATGTCAATAAAATATAGAAATACGCATTTTTGTCTTAACAAATAACAAGCTCGGAAGCTTAATTCTGCCACCTGCCACCTGCCACCTGCCACCTGCCACCTGCCACCTGCCACCTGCATTTCAGGGGCTGTCCGGCTTGATTCAGGACGCCAGAGCAAGCTCGTGTGCCGGTTTCTTTCGTGCCGGAACGGTGAGCATTGCGGACGGGATCGGGATAAGCATGAACAAAATTCATGGTTCAATGAAATCAAATCATTTTTATTCAATGACTGGCTCAGGCATATATCCCGCACCGTTCCTAACATGACGACATGAAGAAAATTACAGGCTGAAAGACCAGAAGAGCGCGGGAGTATCCCAGCCCTTTTTGAAAAAGAGTCTGATTTTCCGGGTAATGAAGGCAAGATATCGCGATGATTACAGAGTCAAGCTTCAGTATTAAACGCGTTCGTTTTGATGAGGCTTATCATCCGCTCGATAAAACCCGCCTCACAACCAATTTCGCCAATCTGGCGCGCGGGGAAAGTCGTCAGGAAAACCTGCGGAATGTTCTCGGCATGATTGATCATCGTTTCAATGCCCTTGCCTGCTGGGATAATCCCAAAGGAAACCGCTACGCCGTTCAGCTTGATATTATCTCTGTCGAAATGGCAGTTGAAAACGCAGGGGGCCGTGACCTCTTCCCGCTGATCGAAGTTCTGAACACGACAATCCTTGATAAAAAGGAAGACAAAGATATTGCCGGGATCGTCGGGAACAATTTCTCTTCTTATGTGCGAGATTATGATTTCAGTGTTCTCTTGCCAGAGCATAACAAAGGCAAAGCGGATTTCAGCACGCCGAAGCATTTTGGAGACCTGCATGGAAACCTGTTTAAGTCTTTCATAAACTCTTCTGTTTACAAAGAAAGCTTTAGAAAACTTCCGGTTATATGCCTGAGCGTTTCAACCAACAAAACTTACCACCGGACTGAAAATGTTCATCCTGTGCTGGGGGCTGAATATCAACAGCCTGATTTTTCGTTAACGGATCAGTATTTCAGAAAAATGGGCATGCAGGTCCGGTATTTTATGCCGCCCGGCAGCGTCGCACCGCTGGCATTCTATTTTTTTGGTGATCTGCTGTCCGATTATACCCCTCTGGAACTGATCAGCACAATCAGCACAATGGAAGCATTCCAGAAAATCTACCGTCCTGAAATTTACAACGCCAATGCGGCAGCCCCGAAAGACTATCAGCCCAGCCTGCGGCATCAGGACTATTCCCTCACGCGCATTGTGTATGACCGTGAGGAACGTAGCCAGCTAGCCATTGCACAGGGTCAGTTTACAGAAGAGCACTTTATCAAACCTTACCATGCGCGCCTTGCGGAATGGTCCGCCAGTTTTGCGGACTGACCTTTCAAAAACACGTAGTTCTTAAAAACAAGGTCTTACTCTTATGAAAACACTTTTACCCACGTCCACGGCTGGCAGCTTGCCCAAACCCTCATGGCTGGCGCAGGCGGAAACGCTCTGGTCACCCTGGAAATTGCAGGGAGAGGCTCTGTCAGAAGGCAAGCAGGACGCGCTGCGTCTGTCTCTGGATGGTCAGGATCGGGCCGGGATTGATATTGTCAGTGATGGTGAGCAGACGCGCCAGCATTTCGTGACGACCTTTATTGAGCATCTCGGCGGCGTGGATTTTGAAGATCGTCAGACAGTCCGGATCAGAAACCGCTATGATGCCAGCGTCCCGATCGTCGTCGGTGCTGTCACGCGGGAAAAGCCTGTTTTTGTTGATGATGCCCGTTTCCTGCGCACACTGACAAAAAAACCGATCAAATGGGCACTCCCCGGCCCCATGACCATGATCGATACGCTGTATGACAATCACTATAAGAGCCGGGAAAAACTGGCGTGGGAATTCGCCAAAATCCTCAATCAGGAAGCCAGAGAACTGGAAGCCGCTGGTGTAGACATTATCCAGTTTGATGAACCCGCCTTTAACGTCTTTTTTGATGAAGTGAATGACTGGGGCATCGCAACACTGGAAAAGGCGATTGAGGGCCTTAAATGTGAAACAGCCGTGCATATCTGCTACGGTTACGGCATTAAGGCCAATATCGACTGGAAAAACTCCCTCGGTTCGGAATGGCGGCAGTATGAAGAAATTTTCCCAAAACTTCAGAAATCACATATCGATCTGATTTCACTGGAATGTCAGAACTCCCGTGTGCCGATGGATCTGATTGAACTGATTCGCGGGAAAAAGGTCATGGTCGGTGCCATTGACGTTGCAAACCGCACTATTGAAACTCCCGAGGAGGTTGCGAGCACTCTGCGCAAAGCTCTTCAGTTTGTGGATGCAGATAAACTTTACCCCTGTACCAACTGTGGCATGGCTCCGCTGCCGCGCACCGTCGCCAGAGGCAAGCTGAGCGCATTAACGGCAGGGGCGGCAATTGTCCGGAAAGAACTCTCGGCCTGAAGTGCGTAAATCAGGCACCTTTGCTGGCATCCGCCGGGCAGATTTTTGCGTCAGAAGACGGTTTTATAAAAATGTTCAGGAATGATATGGTGTCCTGAGACCTTGATAATCTGCCTTGACGGAGTGGGGTGTGGACGTTCTTGAGCGAAGCCATCTGAAAATCATTCAGGAAGTCGCCCGTGAAGGCTCCTTAACGGCCGCGGGCGCACGGCTGAATCTCACCCAGCCCGCCCTCAGCCATGCAATCCGGAAAATTGAAACCCGGCTTGGCGTAAAAATCTGGCGACGGGAAGGGCGCTCTCTCGTGCTGACGCAGGCGGGAACATGGTTGCTGGCCCTCGCCAACCGCCTGCTTCCACAGTTTGAACTGGCGGAAAGCCGGCTGGAGCAGTTTGCAAATGGGGAGCGTGGCACGCTGCGGATCGGCATGGAATGTCACCCCTGCTACCAGTGGCTTCTGAAAATTGTCTCTCCCTATCTGGATCGCTGGCCAAAGGTCGATGTCGATGTGCGGCAGAAGTTTCAGTTTGGTGGAATTGGTGCCCTGTTCAGTAATGAAATTGATATTCTGGTCACCCCTGATCCGCTGTATAAACCAGACCTCAACTTCACGCCGGTGTTTGATTATGAACTGGTTCTGGTCGTCGGGCCGGGGCACCCTCTGCGGGGGCAGACATATGTTGTGCCGGAACAGCTTGCCGGTGAGACCCTGATTACTTACCCCGTGCCCTCAGAACGGCTTGATATCTACACCCAGTTTCTGCAACCGGCAGGGATCGCACCACGGCAGCAGAAGCAGATAGAAACGACGGATATCATGCTGGTCATGGTAGCGCATGGCCGGGGCGTTGCCGCACTTCCCGGCTGGCTGGTAGAGGAATATGCTGCGCGTTTTGATCTTTATCCCGTAAAGCTGGGGAAAAACGGGATCATGAAGCAGATTTTCCTCGGCTGCCGTGAAACGGACGAGGAAATCCAGTATTTGCAGAATTTCATAGAATTTGCAGCCTCACCGTTCTTAACACAATCCCGCACGGAAACGCCCTGACTGCGTCAGGTCTTAGCAGCGCAAAAGGATGCTCCCCGTTGCGCGGCGTGAGGCAAGCCGGTCATACGCTGCTTCAAAATCGCTCAGGGGCCAGATGCTATCAATAGCCGGACGGACCTGACCGTTTACAATAAAACCGCGCAGAGCATCAAAAGCCTTCGTAACAGCCTCATCCGTTTCAAGCCAGGCATCATACCCCAGCAGACGTTTTTCATGAATAACAACGTCCGTCAGCGTAAGAGTGCTCTCTATCCCTCCCACAAACCCGATAGAAACAACTGCACCGCGCGGGCGGAGTGCGGCCATCAGATGCGGGAGCAGGCTGCCGCCCACCGGGTCAAACGCAAGATCAGCACCCTGACCGTTAGTTGCGTCTAAAACGGCGTCTTGAAATGTATGCTCTGAAAAAACAAGAACCGTTTTCACACCACTTTTTTGAGCAGCCTCAATCTTGCTGGCATGGGAGACAATGGCAATTGGAACAGCCCCAAGGCTGAAGGCCAGCTGGCTCAAGGCATGCCCGACAGAACCAGACGCTCCTGAAATCAGAACGGTCTGACCGGCTTTAACCTGCCCCACACGCGTCAGAGCCTGATACGCGGTGATAAAATTGATGGGGAGCGCTGCCCCTTCCTCCAGACTGAGTGTGTCAGGAAGAACAAAGAGCCGTTTATTTTCAACGCACACCCATTGCTGCTGCAACCCGTCCTGCGTAATGCCGAGTTCTCCACCCCCATAAATGGCAACCCGCGTGCCTGCTGGAAATACCGCGCTTTCTTCCACAGTGCCCGAGCCATCGTTGCTGAGTACAAGGGGCGGCTGCGCGACAGCAAGCACACCCTGCCGGATTTGCGCGGAAAGCGGATTGACCGTGGCGGCGTACATTTTCACCACACTATAACCGGGTTTCCCGACAGGCTTAGGCCGGTCTTCCAGACTCATCTGTGGGGCTGTGCCAAAGCGTGTTGCGACCAAAGCTTTCATGGTTATTCTTTGCTAATCGGTTTTTCTGAGTGTGCGCCGGGTGAAGAGTGTTCAGGTTCTGTCATAAAGCGGCGAGACGTTTTGAGGGGGCAAGACTGTTGACCTAAAGCCTCAGCTTTCGTGCTTCATGAATCATGATTTCAAAGTCTTAATTTCAAGGAATCAATTGGAAAATAAAAGAAAGATAAAGGATACGAAATAACAGAACTCTAGAAACGATTTGATAAATTTATGAGTTTGTAAGTTCCGCTCACGCACTATCTGTCAGCACAATTTTTTGAATCCTATGTAATCCTGAAAAAGCTCCTACATCAGGAAATCCACACGTATTATCAGGAGTCAGTGTTCCAGAACACTAAGACTCCTTCTTTGGGTTTCCGGAATCCTTTCGGACATCATCATGATGTCAGCCCTCTGATTCTCCCTTAATATAATAAAAAAGGATGCCATGACTATAGAGTGTTTCATCAAGATGATAATGAATATTTTTCAGGAATAGAGACCTATGAAATACAGATAATTCATGAAAAGATGATCAGGAATGAGAGCGTTGGCGCAGGCTCGTCTCTTGTGCGGCATAGCTGCATCGGGGTCTGATCAGACTGTTGCCTGATGATACAAAACCGCAAAAATATGCAGACGTTCTCTGGTCCGCTATTTCAGGAGAGAAACTGTGTCGAAGCAGGATAAAAACACACTCCGTCTGATTTTCCCGCAATGGCAGGGCGGTGATAATCCTCCTTATTATCTTGGGTCCCGGTTGCTGGCATGGCTCGCCCCTCCGGCAACTGGCCCGGTGGAAGAAGTGCCGGTTCCCGCTCCCACAGACACCCCCCTGCCGCTGGAACAGGATATGCGGGGCCGCACGGTTCTTGTGAAGCAGATCCGTGAAGCCCGCGCTCTTATTGAGCGGCATAATCCGCAGTCTCTTGTGGTTCTGGGTGGTGACTGTCTGGTATCTCTCGCCCCGTTTGCCTGGCTGGCGGAACAATACGGCGATAAGCTTGGTATTCTCTGGATTGATACGCATCCGGATGTCCAGACACCCGCCCAGTATAAAAACGCGCATGCGCATGTTCTGGGCGCGTTAATGGGGCATGGTGATCATGATCTGACAGATGCCGTCAAAAAACCTGTGCCCGCAAAAAACGTCATGATTGCCGGCATTCATGACCCGCTGCCGTATGAAGCACAGTTTATTGCCGAACATGGGATTCCCACCTGTTCCCCGCAGGAGGTGCGGGATGGTGCGCAGCCCGTCATGCGCTGGCTGAATGAGAGCGGAATTGAGGTTCTGGCAATCCACCTCGATCTGGACGTGCTGGACCCGCATAGTTTCCGCTCCCTTCTTTTTGCAAAGCCGGGACGTGGAAAGCATGATTTTGGGGATGTCGCAGAAGGAAAACTGACAATCCCAGATGTTTTAAAACTGATTGGGGAAGTCACGACAGAAAAACAGGTGGTCGGCATGACGATTGCCGAACATATGCCGTGGGATGCCCTTAACCTTCAGGAAATGCTCAAAAAACTGCCGCTGCTCGGCGCCTGAAGCGTTAGGCGTGCGTGCGGCTCATGGCTCGCTCAGCATGAGCCGCACGCAGCTTATTGCAGCTTCATTTCTTCAATAAAGAGAGAGAGCGGCATGGAATGTTGGTTATGGCGAGGGTGAAAAAGGTGAAACCCGACATGAGTCGGGCAGAATTTTTCCAGAACCGGAACCAGCGCGCCGGTCGTAATATGCGGCTCGGCAACAACTCGCGGGATATAGGCCAGCCCTATCCCGTCAAGGCAGGCATCACGGGTTGAAAACACACTATTGCAGGTAAACTGGCCATCCGGCTGGAATTTAATATTTTTCCCATTCTGCCGGAAAAGCCATTTGTAAATTTTTCCATAGGTTGGCAGCCGCACACCAATACAGTTATGCGCGGTCAGGGCATCCGGTTTTTTAGGGGCTGGATTTTCAGAAAAATAGGCGGGTGCGCCAACAACCACAAAATCTATGGCGGGAGAAATCGGCACGGACATCATGCCGTGCGAGACCATTTCTCCAAGTCTGACACCGGCATCAAACGATTCCTCAACAATATCGACAAGCTTGAGGTTGGCTGAAACCTCTACCCTTATATCCGGATATTTTTTCAGGAAGTCTGCCAGTCTGGGCCGCAGGAAGCAGGATAACGCTTCCTCTGTGACAGTAATCCGGAGCGTACCGCGTGGAACGCTCCGGAATTCATCCAGACTTGAAAGTCTGTTTTCTATTTCATCAAACAATGGCTGGATTGTGCTGAGCAGATATTCCCCCGCACTCGTCGGCACAACACGGCGCGTTGTTCTGGTCAGCAGGGTTACGCCTAAACGCTCTTCCAGCAGCCGCATGGTATGGCTCAGGGCAGAGGGTGTAACCCCGCGCCGGGCAGCCGCGCGCGTAAAACTTCTTTCCTGAGCCACCGCAAGAAAACTGAGCAGTTCATTAAAATTCTCGCGGGACATTCTGGAAAACCTGATCATTCTGAAGGTCGGGCAGCATAGCGCATCCCCGGCCTGCATGGCCAATTGTCCTTCGCCGCATAAAAAAAGCGCGGGCCCCGTAAGGTCCGCGCCTTTTTGTAAACCCGACTGGCAGAGGCTTATTTCTGCACAGCCCAGCCTGTTTCACGCAGGCGGAAAGCCAGCAGGATCGCCACAACAATGCCGATCACCAGCGGCAGGAAGGCCCGGTGGAAGACTTCCATGGAATCCCCGCCGCTGCCCATCAGGGCGGAGACCATGGGGGAGAGAACACCCGTCGTGCCAAACACGAGGAAGTTCATCACACCCGCAGCCGTACCCTTCACTTCCGGCGGATTGACTTCCTTCATGGCGGAGAAGGGGATCATGGCCGCACCCGAGGCAATGCCCATCACCAGCGCTACAGAATAGCGGGGCATCACGCCAACCGGCACATACAGTGCGCACAGGGCTGCTGCCAGCAGCACAACCGCGCCGCCAATCAGCACCGGCTTGCGGCGGCCGATCTTGTCAGAAATCCAGCCCAGCAGCGGGCAGCCAATCACCCAGCCAATCGGCACCATGGAGATGTCAGAGGCCGCAAACGCCATGGACACATGCTCACCCTTGTTAAGCATGGAAGCCCCCCAGCCCAGTGCGCCAATGGTTGTCGGCACAAACAGCAGCCCACCGATAATCCCGGCATACCAGCTCTGCGGGTTTCCAAAGATGATCTTGAACGGCCTGAGCAGGTTTTCCGTGGAGAGATGGCCGTGATGGGCGGAGCTGTCCCCGGAATCACGCGGCATGACAAACCATGTGGCAATGGCCAGACACACGCCAATCACCCCGAAGCCCAGCCACACGGTCTGCCAGGGCAGATGGAAGGACCCGGCAGGGTCAATCAGAATACGGGTGGGTTTGGAGCCAAACGCGGCCCCGGCCATGCCAAGGCACTGTGTCAGCCCCACAAACAGGGCCAGTGTGCGGGCGGGCAGATAACGTGCGGCGACGTAGGATGACCCCACAAACGCGCAGATGGCCCCCAGAGCCTGAATAACATACCCGCCAATCCCTGCGGCCACGCTGCCCTGTGCAAAAATCAGGCAGCCAACACTGGTCACGGCAATCCCCACCGGCATGGTGGCATGCGCGCCATAGCGGTCAAGCAGCACGCCTACGGCCAGAGCAGCCAGTGCATAAACAATGTAATAGGAGGCAATCATCAGCCCCAGATGGCTGTTGCCCCAGGCCTGCGTCAGCTCGTCCTGCATAATGCCGGGGGCTGAGCGGATGGCGTACTGATAGAAGTAGAACAGGGCGCAAAGAAACCACGCCAGCACATAAAGCGGCTGTATTTTCTGCGGCTGGCCTGCCGGCGCGCTTTGCGGCTGCGGGGCGGCGCTGGGTGTGTTGGAAGCCGACATTAAAAATCGCTTTTCAAAAAGGTGCAGGCTGTGCCCGTGCCTTGGCGGGGCACAGCCATGCAGGTTGACTTATTTTGCAGGCGGACGGCCGTTTGCCGTGGCCACATGGCGGCCCCAGGAAATCAGCTCGGACGTGCAGTCATCACGCGGGATCACACATTCAATCAGCGTCGGGCCTTCCTTATTGTCCAGCGCGACCTTTACGGCATCCGCCAGTTCACCCGCCGTTTTGGCGCGCAGACCAATGCCTTTGCCATCTTCAGCGTTAAATGCGCTGATGATGCCTGCGTAATCCCAGTTCTTGATGTTGTTGTACGGACCATCATGAATTTCAACTTCAATGGTGTAGCCCGCATTGTTGATCAGGAAGATGATCACCGGCAGTTTGCGGCGGATCATCTGGGCCACTTCCTGCGCTGTCAGCTGGAAGGAACCATCCCCCACCATCAGAATGGTGCGGCGTTCCGGAGCCCCCACAGCGTAACCAAAGGCGGCCGGGACAGACCAGCCAATATGGCCCCACTGCATTTCCAGTTCCACACGGGCCCCGCGCGGCAGTTTGGTGCGCATCACGTTAAACCAGCTATCCCCCGTTTCACCAAGAATGGTGGTGTCGGGCGTTACAAGGCTCTGCAACGTCTGCTGGATGTCAGCGCGGGTCAGCGTATCATCACCGGTGCCGGTGGTTTCAACCGTTTTACCGGTATGCACACGCTTGTACTGGACCAGCGTGGACTCCTTTTTCGGCTTGTTCTGGAAGTAGTCTGCCAGACCTTCCAGCAGTTCCTTCAGATGGATATTGTCGAAGGAGTAGCCGTGCAGTTTGGTGATGTTCTTGTCCAGAACAGCCACATTCGGGCCCTGCGGCCATGCCGTCCAGCCTTCGGTGGAGTAATCGTTAAAGATGGGGGCCAGCGCAATAATGCTGTCCGTCCAGTTGAAGATTTCATTCACACCCGGGGTAGAGGCGCTGCCCCAGTAGGTGCCAACGTAACCGGGGTGATCTTCCGGGAAGAAGCTTTTGGCAGCCGCCATGGTTGCCACAACGCAGCCCAGAGCATCAGCCAGTTTGACGGCGGCCTCTTCCGCACCGGCGGCGCGCAGGCGGCTGCCAACCAGAAGGGCGGGCTTTTCATGTTTTTCAATGAATTCCGCAACAGCTTTCACGGCGGCGTCCAGCGTGTCCTTGTTGGAAGCCGGGGCATCCAGAACAGCGCTGATGGGGCCGGGGGCGGCACAGGGCTGGGCAGAGACGTTACAGGCAATTTCAATATAAGCCGGTTTCTTCTCGCGCAGCGCGGTGCGGATGGCGTGGTCAATCTTTTCCGGTGCATCATCAGCGGATGTGATGGACACCGCAGCACAGGTCAGCTTTTCAGCAATCTGGAGCTGGTAGGAATAGTCCGTGGTGCCAATGGTGTGGTGCAGGATGTGCCCGCTGCCGTGATCATTGGAGTTCGGCGCACCGGAAATCAGGATAACCGGCAGGTTTTCCGCATAGGCGCCACCAATGGCGTTCAGGGCGGAGAGCGCACCCACGCTGAAGGTCACAACGGCGGCCCCGGCACCGTTTGCACGGGCATAGCCTTCGGCAGAGAAGCCGCAGTTCAGCTCGTTACAGCAATAGACCTGTTCACAGTCTTTATTCATCAGAAGCTGATCAAGCAGAACGAGGTTGTAATCCCCGGCAACTGCAAAATGGTGCTTCAGGCCGATCTGGGCAAGACGCTCAGCAAGGTAAGTACCAACTGTATAAGACATTGAGTTCTCTCTCCTTTGGCGAGTATTTTGCCACTCCATTTTACTGGAACGGCAAATATCGGAAGGTGACGTAAACCGTGTTGCCCGATGTTGTGGGGTAGACACTGTTGCCATTGCCATCATTGCCTCTGAAGGCAAACTTCCGGATATAAGTATATTGCAGGCCGCCCATCACGCTGCCGTAGCGGCCTTCTACAAAGTGCCACCAGCCCCCGGCGGTCAGGGATGCCAGCGTGCGGGTCTGGGCGTTACAGGTGCCGAATTCCACATCGCACCCGCCCAGATTGAGGTCATTCACCCCGTACCCATACTGCGCGCCATCCGCACCCATGTAGCGTTTACGCCCGGCTGTCTCGATCCCACCGTAGGTGTAAAGCAGCACAGAGGGGGTGGGGTGGCCGATAAGACCAAGTGAGCCCATCAGCTCCGGCACGGGGGACAAAGCGCCACGCGCATTGGGGGTGGTGTCCGGGATCAGGCTTGGCCCGTAACGGCCAATGCCTTCACCCGCTGTGACATTGCCCGCCATCTGGAGTTTTTTGGTGCCCAGAGGGACTGTCATGCCCGCCCCGACGCCACCGCCGAATGTGGTGTGTTTGCGGGTGGTGGTCATGCCCGGCTCCACCGCAAGGGAGCGGAACCAGCGCGCCAGACCAAACACTTCATAATGCCCGATGGACGTATCCACAGCGCCTTTGAGGATAATGTCCGGGGCCGGGTTGTAGGTATATTGCGCGCTCGGGTTCAGCAGCACGCCGCCGCTGTTGGCGTAATACACCCGCGCGCCCACTTTCTCCCCGTACGCTGCGGGCAGGGTGCCGCCGGAGGACAGTGCGGAGGAAAACGCAACCGTCGCCTGCGGGTCTTCCACAGACAGGCCCAGCCAGTATTTCTGGTGCCAGTCCTTGCCAATGCGGATCTGCGGGACGCGGGTAAAGGTAATACCGGGGATCTGGTTATTATCCGTCACCGCGGGCAACTGTTCCTGCCGGGGCAGGATGCCTTTGGCGTAGTTGGTGGCAAGGCTCCACGCCTGCCCCATCAGAATATGCAGGCCCCAGTCCTTCTGCGTGAAGGTAAAATAGCCCTGCCGCAGGCGGGGCGTATAACCGCTGATCTGCACACTGTTTGTGGTGCCCGCGGAGCCGCCAAAATCACTTTCCACATAGGCCTGCAACCGCACATCTTTGGAGGGGTTAGCCTCCATCAGCACAGACATACGGCTGAGCTGCGCGGACATGCGCTCTTCACTCAGCCCGTGGTTGGGGCTGTTGGCGTACGGGAAGTTATTCCAGGCCGTGGCGGGGCCACTGGTCATGTTGGAATCACGCCAGATGTTGGAAAATTCCACAAACCCGCCGAGCTTAACGGAAATGCCGCCAATGCTGAAAATAGGCGGCAGGCTGTCCACATCTGTCTGGGTAATGGAGGACGGGCTGGAGGATGTGAGGTCAATGGACGATCTGGACGGCGTCTGCTCCGGCTGCTGTGGCAACCATCGGAACCCGGCAAAACCGGAGCCACTGTTCAGTGCCGGCTGCCCGGCATCCCCGACCTGAACAGGCTCGCTCCCGCCGGAAAAATGAATCCCTGGATCAGCCGGACCATCGGTCCGCAGGCCGGACGGCACGCCGGAAAAATGGTCCTGCGTGGCGGTTGCGGTGCGTGCCCCGCTGTAAGAGGGCGTTCTGCTGGCGGCCACCGTATGGCGCGCCCCGCCCACAGCCCGCGCCGAGGCAGCCTGATGCCCGTTTTTGAGCGCCTGCCGGTGTTCAATCGCTTCCACCTGTGCGGCCAGCCTGCGCATCTGCTCCTTGATGGCGGCCAGTTCCTGTGCGTCATCAGCCCGCGCAAGGGAGGGTTCGCTCAGAACACAGGTAAGAGCCGTTCCGAGCAGAAGCCTGAAATCCAGCTTTCTGGTGTCGGAAAAGCCCGGGAACACAGGCGGTTTCACGCTAGATCCTCTGAAAATTATCAAACTTTGTTATAGATAGGCCTGTTTTCTGTGCAACAGGTAGAAGTCTCAATGATCCACATCAATATTACATAGGGTTAATTATATCAAATTGCGCCCGAAAATAATTCAGAACACAGGATTTATAAAAATAAAGTATATGCCGTGAGATCTTAAAATAAACTTTATAGTTTTCTGGTGCGCTGAAACTGCTGGAAAGAGGAAATAACTGCGTTCTTCAGACGATGTTCAGATTTATTTTTAAGAACCTGACAGAGAACGATTGATAGGAAAACATCATAAACCGTCAAAAAAGAGTCATGCCTGCCAGCACCTGTGCAGGACATTAAAAGAAAATTTCATAATGTGCGATGGCTTTAACGGGTGATCCATCGCCTGCGTGCCGGGTTGCGCTGTTCCCATCCCCGGCGTTCCAGTTCCGGTGTGTCGGCCTGTTCCGCCGGATAGCCCACGCACAGATAGGCCAGAAACTGCCAGTCCGGCGGCATGCAGAGTGTCCGGCTGGCTTCATCCGGTTCCAGAATGGACACCCACCCCAGCCCGACGCCCTCCGCCGTTGCCGCCAGCCAGAAGGTATGGATGGCCATCACGGCGGACCACACGGTGGTTTCTGGCATGGTGCCGCGCCCCAGCCCGCGCCCCTGTGCGGGGTTGGTGTCACAGAAGACGGCAATCTGGTGCGGCGCATCATCCAGCCCCGCCAGTTTCAGAGTGGCGTAGCGCCGGGCATCTTCCCCGCTGTGGCCGGTCAGGGCCTCCGTATTGCAGCGGGCAAAGTTTTCCCGGATGGCAGCCCGGCGGGCCGGAGCCTCCACCCGCACAAAGCGCCAGGGTTCGCTCAGCCCTACAGAGGGCGCAAGGCAGGCGGTTTCCAGCAGGCGCGTCAGCACGGCTTCGGGCACCGGGTCCGTGCGAAAGTGGCGCACGTCTCGCCGCCAGGTAAAAAGCTGGTCCAGAGATGCACGGAAAGCGGGGGGAAAAAGCGGGCCTGTCATGCCGGGATCATGAAGAGAAGTGCCCCCACCAGCAAGACCCCCACCAGAATAAGGCAGGCGCGCCGATACAGCACCAGCCCCCGATCCAGATCGGCTACGGTTGCGTCCGGCGTGCCGTCCCCCATCCACGCATCGTCCACCCGCACGCCTTTATACAGGCGCGGGCCAGCCAGCCGCAGCCGCAGCGCCCCGGCCATGGCGGCCTCCGGCCAGCCTGCGTTAGGGGAGCGGTGGCGTGGAGCATCCCGCCGCACGGCCGCCCGCGCCGCCGCACGGCGTTCTGCCGGGGCGGCCAGAATCAGGCACAACGCGGCAAGGCGGGAGGCTGGCAGATTCACCACATCATCCAGCTTCGCCGCAGCCCAGCCAAAGGCGGCATGGCGCGGGGTCAGGTGGCCAATCATGCTGTCCGCCGTATTGACGGCTTTATAAAATACCGCCCCGGGCAGGCCGAACAGCGCCGTCCAGAACAGGGGGGCCACCACGCCATCGGAAAAATTTTCGGCCAGACTTTCCAGTGCAGCCCGCACAATCCCGGCTTCATCCAGTGCGGCGGTGTCCCGCCCGACAATCTGCGCCACGGCCAGCCGCCCTCCGGCCAGCCCCCCCTGCCGCAGGCCGGTGCCCACGGCCCGCACATGCTCCCACAGGGATTTCTGCGCAACTAACGTACAGGCCGCCACGGCCTGCACGCCCAGCATGAGGGGCGCAGGCAGAACACGAGAGCCCAGATCCAGCACGGCTTCCGTCACCCAGAGCGGCACGCCTATAATCAGGATCAGCGCCAGAATCCCCATCATCCGGCGTTTCTGCTCAGAAAAATCCGGGCGGTTGAGGGCGGTGTCCAGCATGTCTATCAAGGCGCCGATCCACATCACCGGGTGCCCGATGGCAGGCAGCAGGGCAGGCGGATACCCGCAGGCCGCTTCCAGAACGGCGGCAAGGGCTGCTACGGGGAACGTGATGGAAAGAGGAAACACCATGCGGGCAGCAGACTCACTCAGCGGGCAGGCCGGAGCAGAACCGGCCAGAAACGTGCAGGAAAGCCAGCAGACTACCACGCCCGCCTCTTCGGGGTCGATGCCAGTACCGCCGCCCGGAGCAGCATGCGCATCCACGCCCATCATGGTATCAGAGGATCTGCCTCTCCCTTCCCACGGCGGACAAATGCGGGCCGTCATGGCGCATTTTCCTCAGGCTCCCCGGCCTGCTTATGACCTTTCCACCGGCATCAGCCCCTACACCTATCCGTTGCGTCTGCCAGATGTATCTGTGCTGGCCCGTTTGCCGGAAGAAGATGAAGAAGCCGATCTACAGGCCGCCGCTGCCGCTGCATATGGTCTGGGTAGCCCTGCCATGGTCGTTGCGGGCGCGGGGAGCCAGAGTCTGATTGCTCTGTTACCGCGCCTGCTGCCCGCGCGGCGCGTGTGTCTGCTGGGGCCAACCTATTCCGGGCACGCCCAGACCTGGCACATGCAGGGCGTGCCGGTGCAGCAGGTGACGGACCCGGCAGACCTTCACGTCGCGGCCCGCCACCCCGGCACAGTCTGCGTCGTCTGCAACCCCAATAACCCCGACGGACGTCTGCTTTCCGCGGACTGGCTGCACACACTGGCAGACCAGTGTGCCGCCCACGGAAACATCCTGATTGTTGATGAAGCCTTCGCGGATTTTGAGCAGGAGAGTGTCGCCCCCCTTCTGCCCCATCCGGCGCTGCTTGTGCTGCGGTCTTTTGGAAAAACCTACGGCCTCCCCGGGGTGCGTCTGGGGTTTTTGCTGGCCAGCCCGGAGCGCGCCGCGCAGGCCCGTGCGTTTCTGGGGGCGTGGCCGGTTGGCAGTCTTGGTCTGGCCGCAGGGCAGCAGGCTCTGCGAGACACCGCATGGCTGCACGCCGCCCGCGCACAGGCCCGCGCGGCGCATGGTCGCCTGACGCGACTTCTGGACACCGCTGGCCTGTCCCACACCGGGCAGGCCAGCCTGTTTACGCTGGTGCTGCACCCCACGGCTCCGGCGCTCTGGCGGCATTTCTGCATCTATGGCCTCGTGACACGCATTTTTGCAGACCAGCCGGGCCGCCTGCGGATTGGCCTGCCCCCGTCCGAGGCTGCATGGTCCCGGCTGGAACGTGCTGCGCAGGCATGGGCCGCACGCCCTGTGGGCGATGCCGAATGACCCGCGCCTCTACATCCCAGACCCTCCGCCTGATCTGTCTGACAACCAGCCTGCCGGACGCGGTGAAGCAGGGCTGTATTCCCGCGCGTGAGGCGTGTGGTCTGGTGACTCTTCCCAAGAATACTGGCGGCTTTTCCCTGCCGCATCTGCGTAAACCCCCGCAGTTTAGCCAGATCATTCTGGCCGAAGACTGCGTCTGTCTCCCCGCTAACCCTCAGGCAGACCCGCTGTCTGACCCGGAAAGCGCACCTCCTTCAGTCCGCTCAGGCGATGCCCCCTTCCTACCAGCCGGAGGAGCGTCCTCTTTGCAGACCAGAGAGGCACCCGACGACATACCGTTTATTTCTCCTGAGATGCCCATCACACATGAAACGCCCATCACACACACAGCAGCCCTAAGGGACCGCGATTACGGCACATGGCACGGACAGGCTCTGAAAAATCTTGCGCCTGAAGCCCTGCATGCTCTGCTGCATGACCCGGATTTCGCGCCGCCAGAGGGGGAAAGCCTGCGTCAGTTCCACGCGCGGGTCGGGGCCTGGCTGACCACATTGCCGCTGGAAGAGGCCGCGCGCGGTACGCTGCCCGCCGCTGCCCGCCCTGCCGGTTCCGGGGCACAAACGCTGCTGATTATTGCGCGCCCTGCCGTTGTAAGCGCTCTCGCCTGCGCAATTCTGGGGGGCGGGCCGGAGATGGCGGCAAAGCTGGATATCCCGCCCCAGACCACCAGCCTGTTCACCCACCACGCCGGACACTGGCGCGTGCGGGCACTGGGGGCAGGGCAGGAGACCGGGCCTGACTCTCAGGGCTAACCTGCCGCACTGAGCAGGCCAGATTTCCAGATTTATTGTCTCTGCGCGGCTCTCATTTTCACCGCCTTCGTCACAAGCAGAGTACTGATTTGCGCCAGTGCAAATGTGAGCAAGACACTCGGCCAGAAGGCGTCCCGGATGTGAAAATACCGCATACACGCCACATCCAGCGGGATAAAAATAAGGCCCGCGCCAATAAAAATGACGATTTTCTGTGTGGTGTCTGACAGTTCTGTCATCTGGCGCATTTCAAAATCTTCCATGGATCGAAAATGTGCGGGTCAACGGGAACAGGCCGGGCTTGTCAGCCGCCATGTGCAGCAGATCATGCCGCCCAGTGTGGAGTATCGGCTGACACCCGCAGGCCAGATTTTTATTGAACCGATAGAAATGCTCTACACATGGGCCATAGACCACACGGCAGATCTTGACGCTCTGGCCGCCCAGCAGTCCGCCGGGTCCACAGCCCAGACGGCGGACGCTGAAGAGGACCCGTAAAGCTCTCCCTGAAAGAGCGCGTTATTTTTTACGGGTTTTCTGGCGGTAAACGGCGAGGACCAGCAGCAACTGCATCCCAGCCAGACCACCGTCAAGCAGCCCTTTTTCAAAATCTGCGACCGGAAGATTTGAGACAGCCAGCATCAGTAACGGCGCGAAGGGAATGAGAAGCAGGGTCTGCAAGGACTTGTTTTCAACAGCCTTTGCTTTGCACCGTGTACGCATTTTCCAGATCCTTTTCCGGCAAACGACTCACTGACAAACCGTAATAAAAAAGCTGGCATATCCTCCGGCAGGGCGCAAGGGCCTTTGCTGCGCGGCACGCTCCGTGCGTCACAGCCCCGTCAGGCGTGAGGCAAACCTGTGCCCGTCCCGGTACACCGCAAAGCGGGGTGTTTCATGCAGCAGGTGGCTGGCCTTCAGCAGGGCGTGCGCCGTTTCCCATTCCGCAGGTGTATGTTCCCGGCTGTCTATGCCCACCTGCCGCAGGCGGATATAGCCAAAAAACGCATCATCACTTATTTGCTGGCGCGGCAGCACGTCCGCCAGATAGGGCAGGGCGGTAATGGCGTTCCGCACAATGGGGGCCTCTGCTTCCGTGCCGTAGAGGAACAGATCATCTCCGGGGCGGAAACCGGCTTCATCCAGCATGCTGGCCAGCCGTTCCACCTGTTCCTTTTCAAACTGTTCCTGGGCCTGCATGGCGTTTCCAAAATCAAAGGACACCACATAAAAATACAGGAGCGGCACAACCGCCAGCCAGCGGAGTTTCTGGCCCACAGCCGTCTGTAGAAAAAACAGATTGGCCAGAATAACGCAGGCGGAAAACGACATAAAAATCCGTGGCGCAATGACCGTATCCGCCAGAATCAGCACAATCCCCGGCACCAGCAGCACAAGGAGAAATGGCACGCTCACCAGTGCCAGCGCGTTCAGCTTTGCAACTCTGTCTGTCCGGCGCAGGGCTGGCAGCACACCAGACCACACAAACGCCGCTCCGAGCGCATAAAACAGGCCCAGAACAACGCCCGGCCCGCCATGCAGGAGGGAGGCCAGCAGGGCGCGTGCCTGTTGCAGGTTGTTCCACAGCATCCCGGACAGCACATCATGCAGGCTCATGGTCCCGCTATGGGGGCCAGCGTAGGAGCCATGCACAAAATGGCGGATAATTACAAAGTGATACATACCATAGGTTACGCCCAGTGCGGCCACCCGCAGGCCCAGTGCCCGCCATGCCGCCTGATCCCGCCCTTCACAGGTGTCACACACAAATAGCAACACGGCGAGGGCCAGAAATGTGTTCAGCGCAGGCTGATAAAAACACATGACCGCAAACAGAAAAGCCGCGCATGTGGCAAACAGCCGTCGGCCAGACCAGCCCTCCGGCACCAGCGCCGCCAGAACAGCGCAGCTCTGGGCCATAAGCATTGGCAAGGCGTCGAATTTATAAGACAGATTTTCCAGAAAAAACGGCTGCACCGCCAGCGGCAGCGCGCACAGACAGACGGAAAGATCATCCATCCTGCGCCCGCGCAACAGCCGCGCGGCCAGCAACGCCCCGCTGTATGAAAGAGCCAGCAGGCCCAGAATCTGCCCCAGCGGAGCAAGATCAAGAACATTGCGGCTGCGCAAACCCAGCGTATTCATCAGGAATGTCGAGAAAATGCGCCCGCTGCGGCTCCATGTGTAGCCGTATAAAACGCGCGCGTTATCATCCATATACGGCACGTTGACCAGAAAAATGGGCAGAGCAAACAGGCAGCTTAACAGGAAAAGCAACCAGACATGTCTGGAATGTAGTTTAGGCCAGCTCTGGTCCATACCCGCCACACAGCTCCTTCTGGTCACTAGGGTGCTGGTGTCTGTTATCGCATCATCTGTTTTTCAGAAAGAGCAGGGAGGGAGAAATACCCCTCACCTGCGCGCTGTGCAGCGGGGGAGGTTTAGCTCCGGCTGCGGCCCAGCAGCACCGGCGTTGCCAGCGCGCCAAAAATCAGCCCCATGCTGCCCCACAGCGCCACCTGCATGCCAAGGGCAGCTTCCCGGAAGCGCCACAGCACCACGGCAGGGAAGCCGTCCGGCACTTCATTCACATCCGGCAGGCCAAACTGCACAAGGGCGGCCAGCCCCACAAAGACAGCGCCACCGCACAGCCAGCCGGTCCAGTTATCGCGCACCTGCGCCACTTTCTGGCCAATCAGGCAGGCAATGGCCGCCACACAGATGGAAAGCGCAATCATGACAAAATAGGTTTCCGTCCGCAGCGCCAGCGTGGCGGGGTTCCCCACGGCAGGCGGGTTGGGCGGGTATTTCAGGTCCGGCACCAGAACCACGGTCACAAACCCGGCGGCAGCCAGCAGAAGCGCCAGCACGCGGGGGGAGGAGAAGGACAGCCGCCCGTAGGCAAAGGAAAACACCAGCGCAAACAGCCCGCCAAACCCCGCGCCATAAAGCAGCGTGGCGGCGGCCAGACCATAACTGGCCTGCACGGACCGGCTGACCATTTCCGGCTCCGGGGCAGCCCCTTCCGCCGCACTGCGCGCAGCCTCAAACGCAATGGCCAGCGCCACCTGCGGTTCCCCAAACAGGCGGGCAAACGCAAAGGCAAGTGCAGCCGCAAGGCACCCGGCAATCATGCCGCGTGCCAGCAAACGTCCAGCAATCATCAGAAAAAACCCTGCGGTTTAGTGGCAGGGAAAGCCCAGCAGATGGCGGCCATCATGCACAAATTCATGCACTTCATGCCCGGAAATCAGGGAAACAGCCCCCTGTTCCGCCCCCACAAAATACAGCATCAGCACGGACAGCAGCAGGCCAAACACGGCCCAGGGCAGCAAGGCGCCAACGGGAATGGCAACGGGGGCAGGTGCGGCAATACCCTGCGCGCGGGGGGAGGAAGGATGCATCATCAGACAGGCTCCGCTGGTAAAAACGCGTTCCGCGGTGAACAGAAAAACAAGGCTGGAGGTCTGACTTCCCGCTTGCAGCAAGCGGATTACAGTGGCGCGACCGTGCCGGATTTCCACCAGCTTCCCCAGATCAGCCTTTAGTCTGAACGGCCCCTGCGCCCCTGTCAATTTATTCAGCCCCCGTCTGGCCCTGCCCTTCCGGCAACCCCTCGTCTGGCAACCGCCCGTCTGGCCCGCATCCACAGGGCTCTTGCCTGCACTGTCTTATTGTTCTTCCGTGTTGCCCGGTTGCCCGGTTGCCCGGTTGCCCGGTTGCCCGGTTTTGCGCGCGGTGCGCCTCAGAGCACGGCTGTCAGAGCCGACAGCACACAACATTCAGTAACAACTGCCGCCGCGCCCAGCACATCTCCCGTATAGCCTCCCAGCATCCGGCGGGCCGCGCCTCCCACCAGAATGCAGGCCATCAGAGCAGCCCCCGTGGCCACAAGCCCGGACTGGAGCCACATCAGGTTTTCACGGGAAAGCCGGCCGCCCATCGTTGCGGTGGGAGCGTAGAGCATTTCCCGCAGTATCCCGCCCATACACCCCGCGGTCAGAAGCAACCCCATCCATAACGGCCCGCGCGGCAGCGGACTGAGTGAGCGGGCCAGACCGTCGGGCCGGGCCGGGGGCAGGTAGGCGGCCAGAACCAGCAATGCCGCGCGCGCCAGACAGCCGGACACAGCCAGCGCCAGCACCGCCATAGTTGCAGGAAGAGCCGCAATGGCGGAGGCCCGCACCAGCAGGCTCAGGCTCAGGGCCAGCACGCCGTAACTGCCAGTCCGGCTATCGCGCATAATCTCCAGCCGACGCGCCCGTGTGGCCCCGCCGCAGCCGTCCGCCATGTCAGCCAGTCCGTCCTCATGCAGGCCGCCGGTCAGCACACACTGGAAGGCCAGCGCCAGCCCTGCCGCAGGCAAAGCCGCCATATGGCTCAGCCGCAGCAGCCAGAACAGCATCCCCACCAGCCCGCCAAGGCCCGCGCCGATCAGCGGCCAGCACCAGATAGAACGGCCCATAGGCCAGAGCGCCGTGCTGGCCCGCTGCGCGGGGGACAGCAGCCAGCTTACCGGCAGGCGCGTCAATAAACTCAGCCCACAGGCCACATCCAGCCGCACCCGGGCCGCACAGGATTCAGCCGGGGCAGGCTTCATCCTGTGCGGCCTGAAACCGCAGCCTGCGCAAAAGTCGCCATGCCATTATGGCACGCCACCGCCGCCCGCAGCAGCGGGACCGCCAGTGCCGCGCCGGAGGCTTCCCCCAGCCGCAAACCAAGGTCCAGCAACGGCACCAGCCCCAGCCCCAGCTTTTCCGCGAGCCGCGCATGGCCTGCCTCGGCAGAACAATGGGAAAGGCGCGTATGGGCCAGTCCCCCCGTTGCAGCCTCGCTCCGAGCCTGATCTTCAAGCCCGGCGCCAGTCTCATTACCAGCCTCAGCTTTGGCCTCGGCGTTACCTGCGGCCAGCCGCGCCAACGGAGCCACCGCAGCCGTGCAGACAAATCCATCCAGCAACACCGGAATGCCGGAATGCCGCGCCGCCAGTGTCGCCCCCAGCAAAGCCGCGAGTTCATACCCGCCCAGCCTGCGGGCTATTTCCAGCGGGTCATAGGCAGGTGTTACTGCGCCCAACTGCTTTGCGCGTTCGCTCTCCGCCGCAGAGGCCCCCTGTGTCGCCGCCATTTCTGCCTTATGGTGCGCCAGAGCGGCATCAATCACCCGCGCTTTATGCGCCACGCCGGGGGCATCCAGCCCGGTGCCGCGTCCGGCCCAGTCGGCCCCGGTGCCGCCAAACAAAGCCGCCGCCAGAGCCGCTGCCGCCGTGGTGTTGCCAATGCCCATTTCCCCCAGACACAGCATGTCACACGCATGCGGCACGGCGTCATACCCTGTCTGCACGGCGTCCAGAAAGGCTTCTTCCGTCATGGCCGGAGCCGTGGTGAAATCCGCCGTGGCAGCCAGCCCGCGCACAGACACAACCTGCAACGTCGCGCCTGCCACATGGGCAAGCTGGTTGATGGCAGCCCCGCCCTGTTCAAAATTCTGCACCATCTGGGCCGTCACATCCTGCGGCCAGGGAGAAACGCCCTGCCGCACAACGCCATGATTGCCCGCAAAAATCAGAATCTGCACCCGGTCCAGCCGGGGCTGCGCCCGCTTCTGCCAGCCGCCCAGCCACTGTGTCAGCTCTTCCAGCCGCCCCAGACTCCCCGCCGGTTTGGTCAACTCGGCCTCATGCGCCGCAATGCTGCGTCGGGCCGTGGCATCGGCCTCCGGCAGCGCGAGGCAGGCAGCGCGCAGGGCGGCGAGGGACGCAAACGGAGGAGCAGGAGCGGGGGAGGAGGCTGGTGGCATGACCCTGAATTTATGCTGTTATAAACGCCATACTGACATGGCAGCAGGAAAGCGGATAGCGCATGAACACTCTCTCGCTCAAGGCAGACACTGCCCCTCCGTCGGGCCAGCAGCCCTCAGCCACGCCCGCTGCGGCGGTCATGCCGGAACCGGAGACAGCCCTGCTCCCCGCAGGCCTGCCCGGCACAACGCTCATTCTGGGCGGTGCGCGGTCTGGCAAGAGCCGCCATGCGGAAGCCCTGATTACAGCGTTGCCCGCCCCGTGGGTCTACCTTGCCACAGGCCGCGCGTTTGATACGGAAATGCAGGAGCGCATTGCCCGCCACCGCGCCAGCCGGGCGGAGGGCTGGCAGACAGTAGAAGAGCCATTTGCCGTGGCCGATGTTCTGCGCGCCCACGCCACGCGCCCGGTCCTGCTGGATTGCCTGACCCTGTGGCTGACCAACCTGTTGCTGGAAGAGCGGCGTATTCCGGACGCTACACACGCGCTGCTCGCCGCACTGGCGGAGCGGCGTGCCCCCACTGTGCTGGTCGGGAATGAGGTCGGGCTGGGGATCGTGCCGGAACACAAACTCGCCCGGCAGTTCCGGGATGAAGCCGGTCTGCTTCATCAGCGGCTGGCCGCACAGGTCGGGAAAGTGCTGTTTATTGCAGCCGGATTACCGCTTGTCTTAAAAGAACCACCCCCGGCCTGACATAGCGGGTTCTCTGCTCAGAGCTGATCCACCGCCATCCGGCCAATCGCCGGATCATCCGTAAAAAACCCGTCCAGCCCCATATCCAGATACCGCCGGATATCGGCAATGGACCCGGCGACATTGCGGGCGGCGTCGCTCTCTCCATTGCGCAACTGGCGCGGCAGGAAATAGTTTTCCGGGCGGCAGGTATAGGCATGCACCAGCAGGCCCGCCGCATGGGCATCCTCCACCAGAGAGGACGGTTCAAGCCAGTTCCCCTGTGCATCACGCGGAATAAGGTCAGTCAGGGACGGGCCGATCACATCCGCATAGCGCCGCACGTCTTTCAGACCTGCCGGGGTCATCAGGTCCGCGAATGTGGTTTTCTCGCCCTGGGCGGCCAGATCGGGCGGCACCTCCTTCCGCTCTCCCATCAGCAGCATCAGCCGCGCCTGCGGGTTGATGGCCCGCACATCCGCCCCGATGCGTTTCAGGTTGCCTGTTTCAAAGGACTGCACTTCCAGCGGGGCCGTGCGGGTATAGTTATGCGCGGCAATCGTCCGTAAAAACACCGCTTCCGGGTCAAACCCGAGGGCATGGAAATGCGTGGAGTGTTTGATCTCGGGGATCAGCCCCAGAACACGCCCGCGCGCCGCGGCTTCCGCCGCAACGCAGTCAATCATTTCCTCAAAAGTCGGAATATCAAAATGCCCGTCATAGCGGGTATTATGGACCCGCAGTCTGGCCAGCCGTTCTTTCGCCCGCAGGGTTTTCAGTTCAGCAAGGGTAAAGTCCGTCGTAAACCAGCCGGTTTCTGTTTTGCCATCAATGCTGAGGCTGCGTTTACGGCTGGCAAATTCCGGCCGCTGCGCCACGTCGGTCGTCTCGGCAATATTGGCTTCATGGCGGCAGATCATCACGCCGTCCTTGGTCATCACAAGGTCCGGCTCAATAAAGTCCGCCCCATCCGCAATGGCTTTCACGTAGGAGGCCAGTGTGTGCTCCGGCCGCAGGGCCGAGGCGCCCCGGTGGGCAAATACCAGCGGACGCGGCGCGAGGGACGGTGCCGCCACGGCCCGCCGTAAGCTCCCGCAGAGTGCGGCGGCGCAGGAGGCTGCCAGAACAGAACGGCGTGAAAAACTCTGCATCAGAATGGCCTTAAACGTGAAAATTTCACGACAGATTGGTCTTGCTACACTGTGATCATTCTATGAATATCGTGCAACAGTACCGCATGATTTATGACATTTCAGAGAAAATCCGGAGGAACTGACCCGGTGCGGAAGTAATTTTTGAGAAAATATTAAAAAACACATAACATTTCCAGCGTATCGTCCTTCTGATGCTCAGACAACGCACAAACTATAAAACGCATGGACAAATCTTAAGTGTTCCTGCACGGGTTTAATTCGTAAATTTTTTGTCACGAATTTTCCGTCTCTTTCATTTTCGTCTCTTTCTCTGGGGAACAGTCTTTGTCCGAAACTGCCGTTCTCGTTTCTTCCGCCACAGAGGCTCCCCCGGTTGCCGGTCAGCCTCAGGCTGCGCCAGCCACCCCGCCGCAGGAGGCTGCTGCTGCCGGTGCCGCCGCACAGCCCGCCGCCAAAACCCCGGATAAACCCGCCTATCTGCCCCCGCCCACGCTCCCGGTGATGGAAGGGCCGCACGGCATCCGGTATGACTTCAATCTTGGCGCGCGCGTGCATGTGCCCGAGCGTAAAGACGGAACATGGCGCGTTATCCTGCGGGATCTGGATACAGGGAACATCCTCTTCCGGCATGAAGCCGCCGGGGCCACCATCACGTCCAGCAAACGCTATTATGTTCGCTTCGGGATTGAGGTCACGGATATTGGCGCAGACGGGGTGGAACGTCCGGCCTTTACCTGTGAGTATGATGCCCGCGGGCAGGACGTCATCATCCAGCTTCCCGTCGGCACGCTGGGGGATACGCTGGCATGGTTCCCGTATGTGGCGCGCTTTGCGGAAGCACACGGCGCAAAAGTGACCTGCCTGCTGTCCGGCGTTATTCTGCCGCTGCTGAAAGACGCGTACCCCAACCTCACGCTCATGACGTCGGAAGACGCGGAGAAAGCCGGAATTACGGGCAAATCCTACGCCACGTACTGCATCGGTCTGTTTTTTGACGATAAAGAGTGCAACCAGCAGCCCACGGATTTCCGGTTTGTCGGCCTGCACCGCACCGCAGGCTATATTCTGGGCGTCTCCCCGCATGAGGAAGCCCCGCGTCTGCATCTGCCCGATGAGAGCCGCCCCATCCCCGAGCCCTATGTCTGCATTGCCGTGCAGGCCAGCACCCAGTGCAAATACTGGAACAACCCGACCGGCTGGCAGGATGTGATCGCGTTTCTGAAGAGCAAGGGCTACCGGGTTATCTGTATTGATCAGAAAACCGTGCACGGCACCGGTCTTGTTTGGAATCATATTCCGCATGGCGCGGAAGATGAAACCGGCAACCGCCCCCTTGCAGAGCGCGCCCGCTGGCTCAAACATGCGGACGCCTTTATCGGCCTGAGTTCCGGCCTCGCCTGGCTGGCGTGGGCCGCAGGCACAAAGGTGGTGATGATATCCGGCTTCACGCACCCGACCAATGAGTTTGAAACGCCCTATCGCGTCATCAACTGGCACACCTGCAATTCCTGCTGGAATGACTCCAGTGAGCGGTTTGACCACCATAATTTCCTGTGGTGCCCCCGGCATGAAAACACGCCACGTCAGTTTGAATGTACGCGCCTGATTACCAGTGAGCATGTGATCAACGTGCTGAAAAAGCTCCCTGCCTGACGGAGGGGCAGCAGGCGCTGCCCCCTTGCATCTGCCTGCTGATGGTGCTCTTTCCTCAGGGCTGCTTCAAAAATTATCGCATTCAGGCGCAAAATTTTCTGCCGGATCTCCGCTGCGGAGTTTTGAAACAGCCTCTTAAAGTTATAAGATAACGTCAGAGCAGCACGTCTGTCGTTCCAGTCGGGGAGATACGCAATGTCACAGGATTTTATCAGCACGCAGCTTCTGGTGGCCGGGCAATGGCAGGACGCGGCAGATGGCCGCACCCTGCCGGTCTTCAACCCGGCCACGGGAGAAGAAATCGGCAAGATCGCCCATGCCTCCAAAGCGGATCTGGCACGGGTGGCGGACGGCGCGGCACAGGGCTTTGCCGCATGGCGCGCGCTCACAGCGTGGGACCGCTTTGTTATCATGCGCAAGGCCGCCAATCTGCTGCGTGAGCGTGCGGAGAGCATCGGCCGCATCATGAGCCGTGAGCAGGGCAAGCCGCTGGAGCAGGCCATTATCGAAATCAACGGGGCCGCTGGCGTCATCGAATATTTTGGTGAGGAAGGCCGCCGCCTGAATGATACGCTGATCCCCCCGCGCGTCCCCAATGTTGAGCAGCGCGTGCTGCACCGCCCCGTGGGCGTGGTCGCGGCTTTTACCCCGTGGAACTTCCCCATCAACCAGATTGCCCGCAAGCTGGGCGCCGCGCTGGCCGCTGGCTGTGCCGTGATTGTCAAAGCCCCGGAAGATACCCCCGCATCCCCTGCGGAATTGCTGCGGGCCTTCTGTGATGCTGGAGTCCCGGCGGGGGCCGTCTCTCTGGTCTACGGGGACCCGGCGGAAATTTCGGAATATCTGATTGCTCACCCCGTTGTGCGCAAAATCTCCTTCACCGGCTCCACGCCGGTCGGCAAACATCTGGCCGCACTCGCCGGCGCACAGATGAAGCCCGTGACAATGGAACTCGGCGGCCACGCCCCTGTGATCGTCTGCGAGGATGCGGATCTGGACGCCGCCGCCCAGCGCCTGTGCGCCGCAAAATTCCGCAATGCCGGGCAGGTGTGCATCGCCCCCACACGCTTCCTGCTGCACAAGAGCATTGCGTCCAGCTTTGTCGATAAATTTAAGGCGCAGATGAACGCCCTCAAGATCGGTTCCGGTCTGGATGCAGGCGTGACAATGGGTCCGGTCGTCAATGAACGCCGCCTGAAAGCCCTGAATGAACTGGTGGCCGATGCGCGGGAAAAAGGGGCAACCATCTGGCAGGCTGACGTGCCGCTGCCCAATGAAGGCTGCTTTTTTGCCCCGACCCTTGTGCTGAACCCCACGCTGGCCATGCGGATGATGCAGGAAGAACCGTTTGGCCCGATTGCCATTGTGTCGGAATTCACTTCCCTGACAGACGCCGTGCAGGAAGCCAACCGCCTGCCGTATGGTCTGGCCGCCTACGCCTACACCCGGAACGAGCGCACGGAGCGCCTGCTGGGAGAACAGGTGGAAGCCGGGATGATCGCCATCAACCACCACGGTCTTGGCGTGCCGGAAGTGCCGTTTGGCGGCATCAAGGATTCCGGTTACGGCACAGAAGGCGGCCCGGAAGCCGTGCGGGCGCATACGCTGATCAAATTTGTTTCAGCGGAACATGAAAAAGCTGCCTTTTGAACAGATAAAAGTCTTAATGTATAAAACGGAGGGCGGGCACGTCTTTTAGTGCCCTCCCTTCGTATTCAGCACAATTCTGCTTTCTTTTTAGCATAAAAAAGACGTCTTATAATAAGATCCTCCTGGAAATAATATTTTTGATTTCTTCCAAAGTTTATGGGGTGGTTTTGTCGGTTTGAACGTCCGCACACGTACTGAGGTCTTAAAGCCGTCAAAACAATCTGGAGAACATCATTAAATATAAGATGCTATGAGATTAAGAGCAGGCCTGTCACATGATTTACCATTTTTCCTATAATGAACGGGACCATTTTCCAGAAATTTATGAGAAAATATTATACTCCCGTCGTGTATTTTTTGAAAAAAACTCAGAATGGAACGATTTTTTTCATAAAACTCCGGAAGAGGACCGGTATGATCTGGAGTGCAATCCCCTCTACATCGTCGCGGTAGAAGACGGAGGGGATGCCGTAGCCTCCGTCCGTATTCTGCCCACAACGGGGCCGACCATGCTGCGGCAGGATTTCGCGCCCTTCTTCAAAGGCTGCCCGGATATTATCAGCCCTGATGTGTGGGAACTCTCATGGTTCTGTACCTCAGCGGATACGTCCTCACCCGCAGGGCGCAACCTGCTGCTGGATGTGTTGAAAACCGTGTGCGAATACAGTCTCGCGAATGATATCCGGCAGATTATCGGCACCTATCCCCGCGCCAGAATGCGACTGTACCGGCGCCTTGGGGCGGTGCCCTATGCCCTGTGTTCAGGGGAAATCAGCGGGCAGGAATTTTGTGTGGGCGTTCTGGATATTACCCTGCTAACCTTGCGGCATGTGACGGAAGTGCAGCAAAGGCCATTTTAACCACATCATCGTCTTTTCAAGGTGCGGGGTCTGAGGTCAGTCACAGGACGCCCGGCCCGGCCCAAAGTATGTTAGAGTCAGGGTCATGCCATTTAAATATAACCCGCCCACCCTTATTCTTCCCACCGCCCTGCAGGAGCTTGTCTCGGCCATCAGTACAGCCCATTCTCTGGAAGAACTGTCAGACGTCGTCAGGACTATTCCTGAAAAATGCAATATGTTTCATGTTGTCTATTATTTCGCCGGTTCGGGCGAACAGCTTCTGGACCCGCATAATTTTATCAGCACAACATATCCGCGCGCCTGGCAGGAACGGTATTACACACACGGCTATCTGCATGCGGACCCGGTTTTAAAGCGGAGCATGGAAAGCGGCCTGCCGTTTGAATGGCGGGAGCTTGAGGTAGAAAAAGGCACGCTGGCCGATACCATTTTGCAGGAAGCGCAGGACTTTACCCTCGGCCATTCCGCCCTGACCCTGCCTCTCGCCGGGGTGGACGGCTCACACGGTCTGTTCGTCATTACCAGTCTTGACCCCACAAAGTTTGACGGCATCGCCCGCATCAGCGCGGTGCGTGATTATCAGATGCTGGGCAACCACGTGCATGAGGCCTATTTGCGGATTACCGCCCACCAGTCCTCCAGTCAGGTCGACCTGTCTGATGAAGAAAAATCATGCCTGAAACTGGCGGCAGACGGGCTGCTGGGGGCGGAAATTTCCAAAAAACTCAAACTGCCGGAATCCGTTGTCCGGCTCTGCCTGCGCGTGGCCCGCTACAAGCTGGGCGCTGCCACAACGGATATCGCCATTCTGCACGCCACCCGCTCCGGGCTGATCTGACCTTATCTTATTGGCCCTGACCCCGGCTCCGTGTTTCGGGCAGGGCGTTTTGGTCAGTTCTGGGGCTGGTCGTCCTTTTTGAGCGTTCTGTACCGCTCCAGCGCAATGGCCCGCGCCTGCTTCAGGTCCACAATCGGGTGCGGGTAGGTCTTGCCGGGCACAAAGCGCAGGGAGCGGCTCAGGGCCGCATCCACTTTCCACGGGGTATGGATCAGCTTGTCCGGAAGGCCAGCCAGTTCCGGCACCCATGTGCGGATATAGGCGCCTGAAGGATCAAATTTTTCAGACTGCCCCACCGGGTTAAAAATACGGAACCAGGGGGAGGCATCAATGCCTGTCCCGGCACACCATTGCCAGTTCATGGCGTTCAGCGCCGGGTCAGCATCCACCAGCCGTTCATAAAACCAGCGTTCACCCTTGCGCCAGTCTGTCAGCAGATGTTTGGTCAGAAAGGACGCCACAACCATCCGCACCCGGTTATGCATGGTGCCGGTGGCCCGCAACTCCCGCATCCCGGCATCCACCAGCGGATAGCCCGTGCGCCCTTCCGTCCATGCGGTAAAAGCTTCAGCGTCATTCTCCCAGGGCATCTGGTCGAATTCAGAGCGCAGGTTACGGGTGGGCATATCGGGTTCATAAAAAAGCTGCATCCAGCCAAAATCCCGCCAGCCCAGCTCAGACAGGAATTTTTCTGTATTCAGGTGGTCGCCGCTGCGGGCTTCCGCCTGCCGCGCGGCCTGCCAGATCTGCCGTGCGGAAATCAGTCCGGCGCGCAGATAAGGGGAAAGACCGGAGGTTCCCTCCCGGTCTGGGCGGTCCCGGTCTGTATCGTAATGCGCCAGTGTGTCGTCCAGAAAATCTTCCAGAATGGTGCGCGCCTGCTCCTCACTACAGGGCCAGTACTGCGCGGCCTGTGTGGCATCATCGGGCAGGGCAGGGGTCAGCAACGCACCCGGAGCAAGGTCTTTTTTAAACCCGCGCGGCACAGGAGCAAACCGGATCTCCTGCGGGGCGGGCAGGGGGCGTCCGGGTTCACCCAGTTCCCGCGCAGCGCGCCACCATGCCGTAAAAATCCGGTAGGGCTGCCCGGCCCCGGTCCGCACGGTCCAGGGTTCATGCAGCAGCCGGGCGGAAAGGGAATGGACGGTCACGCCGCACTCCGTCAGAGCTGCTTTCAGGGCGGTATCACGCTCTTTCTCCACAGGGTCATAACGCCGGTTCCAGAAAACATCTGAAACCCCGGCAGCTTTTGCCAGATCCAGCACAACCGGAAGTGTTTCCCCGTGCGGCGTCAGAAGTGCGCCGCCCTGCTGGCTCAGGGCATCAGCCAGTGCCGCCGCGGCCTGCCCCAGCCACCAGCCAATCACCCCCTGAGGCATGCAGGCATCATCCTGCACAAAAGCGCACAGCACAGGCTGCCCGCTGGCACAGGCGGCATGCAGGGCCGGGTTGTCGCTCAGGCGAAAATCATCCCGAAACAGGACAAGAACAGGGGCAGGGGGTGTGGAGGCCGTCATGGCCGGAGAGTGCCGTTATCCTCCCGCTTATGCAATGGCTTGCCGCCTCCGCGCAGGCGGGGCAGTCCTGATGCAACCGTTTCTGGCCTGCGCCGTTAAATGTCTCCACCGCACGGCAGAAAAAACCTGCTGGAAGCTCTGCCAAAAAGGCGGTACAGGCCAGACAGTGCCCCGGCACAGGCCCAATAAGCAACAAGAAACACGCAACAACCACAAGGACATTCCCGCATGACCCAGTCCTGTTCCCCTACCGGTTGCGGCCCGCTCACGCCCGAGCAGGAGCATATTCTGAAAGGCCACGGCACGGAATATCCGGGCTCCAGCCCCCTTAACCATGAAAAGCGTGCCGGCCTTTATCATTGCGCGGGCTGCGGCCAGACCCTGTTTGATTCAGAGACCAAATATGAAAGCGGCAGCGGCTGGCCCTCGTTTTACGATGCCCGGCCCGGTGCGGTGGAAACCACGCAGGACACCCGGCACGGCATGGTGCGCACTGAAGTGCATTGCGCGTCCTGCAAGGGGCATCTGGGCCACGTCTTTCCGGACGGCCCACTGCCGACCGGCCTGCGCTATTGCATGAACGGGCTGGCGCTGGCGTTTGAACCCTCTTGAAACGGCACGTCGCCCATCCCACTTCCAAAATCATGACATACGCTCATACCATGGCCGGAAACGGCGCGTTCCATACCGCTGAGGACATTGCGCACCGCCTACGCCGTGTCCGGCGTCTCGCATGGATACTGGATGCCGCATTCCGGCTGCCCGGCACGCGGTTCCGCGTGGGGGTGGATGCCCTCGTCGGGTTGCTGCCGGTTGGCGGCAGCACGGTGATGGGCTTCGTCTCCCTTTATATCGTGTGGGAGGCGTGGAGACTGCGCGTCCCCACGGCTCTTCTGGCCCGCATGGTCGGTAACGTGCTGCTGGAAACTGTTGTGGATACGGTGCCGGTGGCAGGGGATCTGTTTGACGCCGCCTTCAAGGCCAACCTGCGTAACGTGGCTCTTCTGGAGCAGTATTTCGGGCATGCTGGCCGCGCGGCACCCTGATAAAATTGCGTTTCAGGAAGAGATCATAACCTTTTCCTGAAATTGCGAATTATTCTTAAGTATGCTAGCACGACGCAGGCTTCATCAGGCGCTGGTCAGATCATGCAGGATACTCTCACAGTCTTAACACAACTGATGGTGGCGGAGCGGCCCACGCTGCTGCGCCTGATGTATCGCATCATCAAAAACCGGGATGCGGCGGAAGATGCCGTTCAGTCTCTTTTCGAGAAAATACAGCGTGTTGAACAAACCCTTATTATAGGCAGCCCCAAAGCCTATCTCTACCGGCTGGCCGCCAATCTGGCGATTGACCACGCCCGCAGCCTGTGCCGGCGGGAAGATGTGCAGGACAGTATTGATGAACTGCTCTGGCTGGAGGATGATACACCCACCGCAGAGCAGTCTACGGCTGCCAAAAAGCAGCTTGCCCGCGTGGAGGATATGATTGAAACCCTGCCAGAACCGATGAAGACGTTTTTCTGCCTCAACCGCTTTCACGGTCTGACACAGACAGAAATCGCCCGCAGGTCCGGTAAGTCGGTGTCCATCGTCAATCGTTATATCCATCAGGCTCTGGACCGTCTTTCCGCAGTCCGCGAGGATTAAGTGGTTTATAAAGAACAGGATACGGCCGAGGCCGCGCGGGCGTGGATTATCCGCATGGCGTCCGGCGGCATGACAGCGGAGGATCTGGAGGCTTTTCGCCAGTGGCGTTCTGACTCTGCCGAGCATAACAGAGTGTTTGAAGAAGAACGCAGGCTCTGGCGTGCCGCCGCCCTTTCTCCGCAGCAGGATCAGGCCGTGCAGGCCTCATGGTCCCGCATGGGGCGGCGGAGGCTGATCAGAAAAAGCTGCTTTTTTTCAACCGCTCTTGCCGCCTCCATTGCCCTGTCTTTCTACGCTCCCATGCTGAAAACATGGGCGCAGGCAGACCGGTGGACCGGGAATACAGTGCAGACACTGATGCTGGCAGATGGTTCAGAGGCCATTCTGGATAGTGATACCGCAATCGCCCTGCATTATTCACAAGGTCAGCGGGGGGTCACGGTGCTGCGCGGGAATGCCCTGTTCAAAGTCAGGCATGATGCCGCGCGGCCTTTTACCGTTACGGCACAAAATGGCACCATCCGGGATGTCGGCACGGTGTTCGAGGTGCGGGACGCGGAAGACCACGTCACGGTCTCAGTCAGTCAGGGCAGTGTGGACGTGCAGACACCACAGGCCGCCATCGCCAGACTGCATGAAGGGGATCGGCTGGTTTACGGCAGAGAAAAAACATTTACGGTCGATCACGCCGTCAGTCCGGAGGAGATTGCCGCATGGTCCCGCGGGAATCTGATGCTGGACGGGGCGACAGTCAGAAACGCCATCAGGACCATTGCCCGTTATCGGCGCGGCGCGGTGTATGTCTGGGGAACTGTCTCTGAAACACGCCGTATCAGCGGCGCATTCCGTATTGATCATCCTGAGGACGCGCTGAAAACCGTCGCCACGATTGCAGGCCTGAGAATGACGCAGCTTCCGGGCAATATTCTTCTGCTGCGCCCTGAGTGAGGGCCAAAAGCCCTCACACGTCTGGTTTTTACCAGTGATACCCGATCGTGCCATAGGCAACACGCTTGGCACCGTAATAGCACATATCGCTTGATGTGCACTGCACATATGTCTTGTTGCCAAGGTTACTGATACTCAGCCGGACATTCAGGCCCTTTACAGACTGAAAGAGTTTTCCGGCATCCCAGTTAAAGCCGCCATCAAACAGGACGTAGGACGGATTGCGGAAGGAGTTTGCCTGATCCGCCCAGCTTCTGCCCTGATACCGCCCGCCAAAATTGATGGACAGTCCGGGCGCAATCGTATCAGGAAAATGATAGTCAAGAAAACCGGACGCTGCGTTTGTCGGCTGCTGGGTCAGGTGTTTTCCCATAAGGGAAACAGTCTGACCGTCCAGTGTTTTACCTGTCAGGTTTGTACGGGAATTATAGACCCGGTTCCAGGTGTAATTGAGGATAAGGTCAAGCCCCTGAGCAAGATTGGCGTGCGCGGAAAGTTCGACCCCTCTGGATTTTACCTGCCCGATTTCGCTGCTGTATTTCGGGAAATCAGGGTTGGTAACGAGAACATTGTTTTCAGCGAGGTCATAATAGGCTGCGGAAATAAAAGACTGAATATACGGGATCTGGTATTTCAGACCAACTTCCCACTGATGGCCGGAAAGAGGGTCTGGCTGCCGGAGGGCTCCGGCACTATAAACATTCCCGGTTTGTGGCATGAAGGATTTGGCGTAGCTGAAATAAGGGGCCAGCCCAATTTTGGAAACGTAATTGATGCCTGCGTTCCATGTGAAAGGCCGGTTGAAAAGGTCCTTTCCACCATATCCGTTCCAGTCCTGCCGCCCTGCAAGAGTGACATAGAACCGCCGCCAGTTCATCTGATCCTGAAAATAAATACCATCCTGCCAGTACGGATATTTGGTCCACGTAAATTTACCATTGGTGGCGCGTGTATAATCTGTTGATGTATACTGGTGATATTGCGGATTAAGAATGCTGATATCCGGCACGGTATTGAAGTCAAACCCCCAGTAACCATCAGCCCACTGGCCTCTGTAATCCACCCCCACCAGAAAAGAGTGGGAGATTGGGCCGGTGCGTACTTTATAGCTGAGATTTGCGGTCATTTGAGAACTGCGGCCTTTATACTGGCCACTGCAAAAAGCAGATCTGCTGATCGTCATGGTCGAGAGATTGACGTCGTCCAGTGATAAGCTACAGCCGTTTTCACTTTGTTCATCAAACCGGGCCGTTGCGTTAAATTGCAGGTTTTTTGTAAATTCGTGGTGGAACAGAGCTTCCACCATATATTCACGGTCCCAGTTGGTCTGGAAAGACGGGTCTCCATAATAGCGTGAAACCGGAATACGCCCAGACCCGGTTTTGATCAGACTGCCATATGCCGGAACACCGATCCACGGATCAAGCGTCTGTGGGTCATAGGCAAACTGTCCGATAAGCGTAATATTGGTTTTATCGTCAATTTTCCATTCAATATCCGCCTGAGCGGCCAGCCGTTTGTAATGGTTATAATCGACCTGTGAGCCCTGAGTAATGCCAACCCCAATCACGCGGTAGAGCAGGGTTTTGCTTTTATTAAGCGGGCCGCTAAAATCCAGCTGCCCTTCATAACGCCCGTAATTGCCAAACCCGACGTTAAACTGCCCCTGTGCTTTTTCAGTCGGGCGCTTGAGCGTCATGTTAATCAGGCCGCCGGGGTTCGCCTGCCCGTACATCACGGAGGATGGCCCGCTCAGAGCTTCAATCCGATCCAGAAAAAACGGATCACTGACAGATGTGCCATTCAGCAGCCCGTCAACAAATGTATAGGACTCAAAACCACGTTGCCGGACAGGCTGAAAAAGGCTGGCGGACGGGGTGTTGCTATTGGCCGTTGTGCTGACAATCCCCGGTGAATATTGCAGCGCCTGCCCGATGGTCAGGGGTTGCAGATCATCCATCTGCTTGCGGGTAACAACATAAACCGATTTCGGGACCTGTATGAGCGGCGTGTCCGTGCGCGTGGCGGAGGCGCTCTGCGTGGCCACAAAGCCAACCCCCGGCCCGTAGGCAGACTGGCCCACCCCGGAGGAGGACGCCGTGCCTCCCACCCGCACAGGCCCGAGCATAATGGCGGAGGAGGCCTTACTCAGCACAACACTGCTGGCGCCGGTAAAGCGATAGGTCAGGCCCGTTCCTGCCAGCAGGCGGGAGAGTGCGTCCTGCGCGGTCAGTGTCCCGCTGACTGCGGCGGAATGAACATCCCCCGCGTCAGACGTCGGATATGCGACCTGAATGCCGGATTGGGCCAGAAAGGCATGGAGTGCGGTGCGTAAAGGCTGCGCGCCAATTGAAAAGTGCCGGACGGTCCCGGCGCCAGCACCGGCACCGGTCCCGGCAACGGATGTTTCTGCATGGGCCGTGTGGGTCAAAAGCCCGGCAAACTGGCCTGATGCCAGCAGAGTCATCAGACAGACTCCAGAAACGGACGCCGGTTGGCGGCGCAATGTGTGACCCATCTGTAAACGTTGCTCCCACATGCAATTGAGAAGTATTCTCAAAAAATAAGCTTATAATGGAAGACGAACTGGCGGCGCGGATCTCCACACCTCAGAGGGTATTTTTTTGGAAGGGATGTTTTTTTAACGGAAGTCAGGCGGGAGCCGCGCCAACACCTTTCAGGAATAACGCCCACGCCTGCTCAAAAAACGCATCGCGCGCAGCGTCATCTTCCAGCGGGTTCAGGCCAAACAGGCTCTGCTTCATGGGCCAGCCGGTCAGCATCCCGGCCCAGAGATGCGTCGTGGTGGAATCCGCATGCCCGGCTCCAATCTGTCCGGCTGCCTCCGCCGCCTTCAGCAGGCGCAGGAAGTTGGCATGGAACGGCTTGTTGATGTTCTCAATCGCATGGTCAATCAGGCTGGGGTAACGGTACGCATCAGAAATCAGAATCCGATATGTCCCCAGCGCGTCCGGCCGCAGCACAAAATCCAGCATCAGGCGGCTGATCGTCTTCAGCTCATGGAGCGGGTCTTTCAGCGGTGTTTCCGCCATGGTGCGCAGCAGGCAGGCCGTGACGTTGGTAATCACCGCCTTAAACAGCTCTTCCTTGGAGGGATAGCGCCGGTAGAGCGTCTGCTTGCTGGCCGAGGCCTTGCGCGCAATCTGGTCTACCGATGTCCCGGCATAGCCATGCTCCACAAACAGGCTGGCCGCCACCTCCAGCAGATGCTGGTCAAGCTGTTCCGTGCCATAGGGGGTCGGCCGCCCGCACCGACGCTTCTTCCCCTCAAGGCAGGGGTGCGCCATGTCCAGATGACTGGCTGCGTCAGGTTTCGTCATAAAGCAACGGGCCTCAAAGAGCGGAAAAAAAGCGTGTCAGGTGTGTGGCGGAAAGGCGTTGTCTCGCTTTTTTTGGCAGGAAAGACAAGACCAGCCCGGTCCTGCCTGCCACCATGCCCAAATCTGCCATGCTGATAAAGCCTGTCCTCACCTCTTCTCCTATGTGTGACACTCAGGCCGCTGGCGCACTTGCATAAAGCGGCGCAGGATTACGCAACGCTGCACCGTAATCCGGCAACAGGGCAGCAGGAGAGACAGAAAACCATGGTGCCGCCCACCCCAGACCATCAGGACACGCCCGGCGGTCTTTTCCACGCCCCCAGGCCGGAAGGCGAGGCAGACCGTCCAGGTCTGCACGGCGCCGCGCAGCCCTTTCCCGGTCCGTCCTCTCCCCATCCGGCCGCCCCGGCAGAGGCGCATCTCCATACGTCGGACACCACACAGGCTCTGGCCGCCATTCTGGCGCTGGATCATACGCTGGCGCGGTTTTACCGGCTGATCATGGTCGTGGTGGTGCTGGCGGTGCTCGCCGTCGTTATCAGCACCGGCGGCCCGGTGCTCATGGTTGTGTGTGCGTCCGCACTGGTGGCGGTGGTGCTGCACGGGGCCGCCCGCTGGATCACGCATCTGCTGCGCCTGCCTGAATGGCTGTCTGTCATGCTGCTGGTGCTGGCTCTGGGGGCGGCCGCTACGGCGCTGGTGCATGTGTTCGGGCCGGAAATTGTGGTGCAGGCCGCGCATCTGCGCACGGCTCTGGTCTCACAGATCAGCGCCCTGCATGACCGGCTGAACAGCGGAGACTTCGGCCGCCTGATTCTGGATCACGTGCCGCAATCGCTCGGCGGCAACCAAAGCGGGGCAGGCAGCCGCGCGCCGGGGCTGGATTTTGCCGGGTCCATGACCAACGTGCTGACGTCCACCTTCGGCTCCGTCGGCACCCTGATCGTTATTGTCATCGCCGGGATCTATTTCGCCCTTTCACCCCGCCTGTATGCCAACGGAATTCTCAGGCTGACGCCGGAGCGGCACCGTCCTCTGGTCCGTTCCCTCCTGCAAACCATCGCGCACACGCTCTCCGCATGGGTGGCGGGGCAGATGCTGGATATGACGGTTGTGGGTGTGCTGACATGGCTCGGCCTGTGGGCTATCGGCATGCCGCTGGCGCTCCCGCTCGGGCTGGTGGCGGGCACTGCCAATTTCATCCCGTATCTGGGGGCTTTTGTGGGGGCTATTCCGGCGTTGCTGATCGGCCTGTCCGTCGGCACGCAGGAGGCACTCATGGTGCTGGGCCTGTATAGCGTCATTCAGGCGTTTGAAGGCTATATCATGTCGCCTTTCATCCAGAAGCGCGCCGTCAGTATGCCGCCAGCCCTCACCATTCTCTCACAGACCATTTTCGGCGCGTTTCTGGGCATGTGGGGCTTTATTTTTGCCTCGCCCATCACCGCGGTTCTGCTGGCGGTCGCCACCCGTCTGGCTTCCCCGCTTAAAGAAAAAGATATGCTGTAAATCCGCTCTTTCCCCTTCTCCGTGCATACGGCATAGGGTGCGCCGGATGACCGTGCGGAAGGAAAAAACGGGGATGAACATGCGCAAGCCGCTGGATGCAACAGCCACCAGTCTGATGGTGGGTCTGTGCTTCTGCTTCGGCCTGCAACAGGTGGCGCTCAAAGCCGCCGCGCAGGACATGGCCCCCATTTTGCAAATTTCCCTGCGGTCCGGTCTGGCGGCCCTTCTGGTGGTGGGCCTCATGCTCGCCCGGCGGGAACGTCTGGTGCAGATCAGCCGGACATGGAAGCCCGGTCTGGCCGTGGGCGTCCTGTTTTTTCTGGAATATCTGTTTACCGGCCAGTCCCTGCGCTACACTTCCGCGTCCCGCTCCGTGGTGTTTCTGTACACCTCCCCCATTTTTGCAGCCCTTATCCTGCACTTCATGGAAGCGTCAGAGCGGATGGCCCCGCGCCAGTGGGCGGGGATTCTGCTGGCCTTCTGCGGTATTGCTGTCGCGTTTCTGGGGCATCAGACCGTGGCAGGGCAGGGGGCGGATCTGTCTTTGCTGGGGGATGCACTGGCCCTGCTGGCCGGGGCAAGCTGGGGGGTGACAACCGTTGTGATCCGTATGTCCAGTCTGGCCACCGTGCCCGCCAAACAGACTTTGCTCTATCAGCTTGCCGGAGCCTGCGTGCTCCTGTTCCCCATGGCGGTGCTGCTGCATCAGACAGCGTTTACCGTCACGCCCATCCTGCTGCTCAGTCTGGGTTATCAGGTCTTCATCCTCTCCTTTGTCGCGTTTTTGCTGTGGTTCTGGCTGCTGCGCCATTATCAGGCCTCGCGCATTGGCGTCCTGTCCTTCATGACGCCCCTGTTCGGCGTGCTGCTGGGGGCCGTACTGCTGCATGAGCCGGTGGAACCGGGCTTTGTTACCGGGGCCTTACTGGTTGTCGCCGGGCTGGTGCTGGTCAGCGGGGCCGGGTGGATCAGCCAGAGCCTGAAAAAATTCAGACGCCCCGCCTGAAGGGCGGAAAAACCGCACGGCAGAGGCCCCGCATCACATCCCTGAGACCCACCGGCCCGTTTGCCTGACATGTGTGCAAAAAGGTGGCGAGCGGCACGTTTTATGTGCATGTTTGGCCCTTCTTTGCCTTGCCCCGTCTCAGGAACCGGTCATGACGTCTTCGTCCGAGTATGAAAAATTCAACACTCTCAGCCCGTTTGAACTGAAAGACCAGTTGATCAGACTGGCCTCCGGTCGCGCCCAGCGCGCCATGCTGGATGCCGGGCGTGGCAACCCCAACTTTCTGGCCACACTCCCCCGGCAGGGCTTTTTCCAGCTCGGCCTGTTTGCCACAGCGGAATCCGAATTGTCGTTTTCCTACATGGCGGAAGGCATTGGCGGCTTCCCCCGGCGCGACGGAATTGAGGCGCGCTTCAACGCCTTTGTGGCCGACCATAAAGCGGAACCCGGCGTCGCCTTCCTCCGCCGTGCCCTGTCCTACGTGCGCGATCAGCTTGGCCTGTCAGCCGAGGGCTTTTTGCAGGAAATGACGGCAGGCATCCTCGGCTGTGACTACCCCACCCCCCCGCGGATGCTGAAATATTCAGAGCAGGTTGTCCGCCACTACCTGCTGCGGGAAATGGCGGGCGGCACCATGCCGGATGCCACGACGGACCTGTTCGCGCTGGAAGGGGGCACAGCCGCCATCAGCTATATTTTCGCATCCCTGCGGGAAAACGGGCTGATCCACCCCGGCGATAAAGCTGCCATCGGCATGCCCGTCTTTACGCCCTACGTGGAAATTCCGGAACTGCGGGATTACCAGTTGCAGGAAGTGCCCGTCTACGCCGCGCCGGAAGCAGGCTGGCAGTATCCGGACAGTGAACTGGATAAACTGCTGGACCCGGCCGTCAAAGTCTTTCTGGTGGTCAATCCCAGCAATCCGCCTTCCGTCAAAATGAATGATGCCGGGCTGGCCCGCATTGCGGAAATTGTCAAAACCAAACGCCCCGACCTCATTATCGTCACGGATGATGTCTACGGCACCTTCGCGGATGATTTCCGCTCTCTCTACAGCGTCTGCCCGCAAAATACCGTTCTGGTCTATTCTTTTTCAAAATATTTCGGTTCCACCGGCTGGCGTCTGGGCGTTGTGGCCACCCACACGCAAAACGTGCTGGACCGCGCTCTGGCGGCCCTGCCGGAAGCAGAAAAGCAGGTGCTGGATAAACGCTACGCCTCGCTCACCCCGGATGTGCGCGGCCTGAAATTTATTGATCGTCTGGTGGCAGACAGCCGCAGCGTGGCCCTGAATCACACCGCCGGTCTCTCCACCCCGCAACAGGTGCAGATGGTGCTGTTTGCCCTCTTCGCGCTGATGGACGGGCGGGACGCCTATAAAGCCGCTCTAAAAAATCTGCTGCACCGGCGGGAAATTGCGCTTTATCGGGATCTTGGGGTGCCCGCGCCTAATGATGCAGGCAGCACGCATTATTATACGCTGATTGACCTCGCCAATGTCGCCACCCAGCTTTACGGCACCCGCTTCGCCCGTTGGCTCATGACGCGCGTGGACTACCAGACCATCCTGTTCCGTATCGCGGAGGAAACAGGTGTGGTGCTGCTGCCCGGCATCGGGTTTGCGGCCCGTCGCCCGTCTGCCCGCGCGTCCCTCGCCAACCTGAACGAATATCAGTACGCCGCCATCGGGGCCGCTCTGCGCCGCATGGCGGACGATTATTACGACCGCTACAAACGCGAAAAAACGACCGACACATCAGGAAAAAACACCCCCTGATCTGATCTGCTTCCCTGCGGGGAAGCAGCGCATCAGCCTTCGTCGGGGGCAGGAGAGGTCTCCTCGCTCCCGTGCGGTGGGGCACAACCGGCCTCCGCAGTGCCGTGGAGCAGTGTGGTTTATACATCACGCTCCGTCTTTATTCCACTATTGAAATAGTATAAAAATAATACAACAAAAATAACGTAACGAATCATAATATGCGCATTGACGGTGTGGTTTATTCCCGATATCCCCACTCAGGAATACACTAAATATGGTCGTGCTATGATGATATCACCAAGACACTTAGTTTTTATCGGGACTGTTTTGTCGTCTTGCGGGATGAGCATGGCCATCGCGCACGCGCAGGATACCGCGCAGGGCACCACGGGCAAAACACGCGCGGAACTCCGTAAAGCGGACAGGAAAAAGGCCGCCACCGTACCGGCCTCCGCGTCCGGCCCCCTTCGGCGTGGAACGCCAGCCCCGGCGAAAGCCCGGCCTACCCCTGCCAGACGGGAAGAACTGGAAGTGCACGGCAACGCAACCCCCGTCTTTTCAGGCGGCGCGCTGGGTAATAAAAGGCCGCTGGATACGCCGTTTTCCATTCGCACCGTCACCAGTGCGGAAATACAGGAACGTCAGGTAAAATCCCTGTCCAGATTGCTGTCTCAGGACGCCTCCGTCGTAACAAACGGGGATACTTATTCTTTCAACGCCTATAGCGTAACCGTGCGTGGGGTCCCGCTGGATGATTACAACGGTTATAAAATCAACGGCTCACCCTTTTACATGACAACGGTGGAACTGCCGCTGGAAAGCTTTGAAAATGTCCAGCTCCTCAAAGGCGCATCCGGCTATATGTATGGGTTTAACGCGCCCGGCGGGATCATCAATTACCAGACCAAAAAGCCGACGGAACAGAGAACCTTTTCAGTTGATGCGGGCTATAGTTCCGCCGCCATTGCCAGTGAGCATATTGATACCGGCGGCCGCCTGTTCAACAAGGTCTTCGGATATCGCCTGAATCTGACGCATGAAAAAGGCGAGACCTATAACGGCTCGCATGTAGAACGCTATTCCGGTTCTCTGGGCGTGGATGCCCGCATCGCCAAAAACCTGCTCTGGACAGCGGACGCCATTTATCAGGACCGAAAAATACGCGGTCTGGTGCAGGATTTCTTTATCGACCCCACAACCTACCCGTCAAACAGCCTTCCTGCCGCCATCAGCGGCAATAAGGACCTGAACTCCTATCCCGGTTCCATGTTCACATCGCACGTCCTGTTTCTGACAACAGGGCTGAAGTGGGATATCAGCCGCAACTGGAAATTCCATGTGGATTACAGCCACAGTCAGGACTGGCGTTCATACCAGAGTGAATGGATGTCCCTGAACAACAGGCAGGGGGATTATGACTCCTACCTGTCCACAGACCCGCGGAGCTGGTCAGACTATAATCAGGCGCAGGGTATTCTGGAGGGGAGTTTCCACACCGGATTTGTCAAACATGATGTCTCACTCGGGGCAACATGGCAGGGGCTGACCAAATATCTCCCCACCAGCAGTGAATATGTGAATATCGGTTCGCAAAATATGTTCGCCCCGATCATCCCGCGCCCGTGGGCTATCAATAATGAGTCCTCGGTCTACCGGAATTACCGGTCTGATCAGGTCGGCCTGTTTTTGAGCGATACCGTGACCTTCACCCCGCAATGGTCCCTTCTGGCCGGTGTGCGCTACACCAATTTCCAGCAGAACAGCTACAGTGCGGCGGATGTCAGAACAGCGGCCTACAAGGTGAATCCCGTCACCCCGACGGTCGCGCTGCTGTATCACCCGGTCCATAACATGACGGTCTATGCCAGCTACGTGCAGGCACTGGAAAATGGCGGCACAGTCGGAGATACTTATAAAAACGCCCGCCAGACACTGGCGCCCATCCGGTCCGATCAGGTGGAAGTCGGGGCAAAAATCACACGCAGCACATGGGATCTCACAGGTGCGCTTTATCGCATCACCCGTGGCGCACAATATGCCAATGCGGAGAATTACTACGTCTCCAACGGGACACAGGTTTATCAGGGGTTTGAACTGAACGGCCATGTGGACCTGCCGCTCGGTTTTGTCGTAACGGACAGTCTGGGAATTGAGTCTTCAAAATACAAAAAGACCGACCCCTCCATTCAGGGGAACACGGCCGAGGCTATTCCTACTTTCCAAAACATGTTTACGCTGACAAATAATATTCAGGCTGTCCCGGGTCTCTCGGCGTCAGCAGAAGTGCATTACACCGGCAGAATGTGGGGGGATGCCATGAACGTCTACCATATTCCCGGCTACACTCTGCTCAATCTGCGGGCCAGCTATCGCACGCATATCGGCAAACATCGTGTCACCTTCAGGGCGGAGCTGGATAATGTCGCCAACACGCATTACTGGGGCGTCCTCGCGTCAGATTACTTTTATGTCGGCGCGCCCAGAACCGTCTATCTCAATGCCCGGTTTGATTTATAAACAGACCAGAAAAAAAAGCGCCACTCCCGGAAGAGTGGCGTTTTTCTCTTAATACTGGCTTACGCGGAGCGGGCCAGTGCCGGAGCAGCCTGCTCAGGCTCAGCAAGATACCCCTCAGCCAGATCGGCTGTAATCATCAGCATTCCCATCTTACCATCTGTCTGTTCAGACAGTGGCAGAACAGCATTGCCGTTTGTCCAGACAGAGATCTGCCCCTGTGCAGGATACCAGCCATTCAGCGTTGCATCATCCCGGTAGGTCGTAACCTCGGTCCGCTGCGTATTGCTGATAAACTGGATGGCACGGACAGCAACGCCCAGAGACCGGCGATCATCCACAAACGGGCCAACCACATCACTTGGGCGGCTGGCGCGAGAGAGAATACGCACGGTCTCTGTCCCGGCAGGCAGCATGAAGCTGTAGGTCTGCCCATCATAACGGACGGGGCGAATAACCGCGCCATTGCCCATCATCAGATGCAGGTCCGCATCCCGGTGCAGCGTTGCAGGAGCCAGAGGCGTCTTGCTGCCAGCGACTGTGCTGGTCCGGCCTTCCAGAGCGCGGAACAGCGGTTCTACAAAAGAGCGGCTGACACACAGCGGTGCGGCGGCATCCTGTTCCCAGGTGCGTTTGCCTGCTGCGCGGAGAGCCGCAACCTTGCCTTCCTGACGGAAGGATGCGCGGTTGCCGGTGTCCAGATAGCTTTCGGTCAGCATACCATCCGCAATGATCACGGAATGGTCCTGCGTTTCGACGTGATAATAGTCGTAAGACGTGATGCTGGTGTCATAAAAAACGGAACGTCCGTTTACAAGCATGCGCACCGGCACAAACTTGTCTTCAAAAAACAGGCAATGTTCCGCTGTAATCAGCATATCTTTGTAAGGAACACCCTCGGCAATGGCGTCTTTCAGAACGCGCACCGGGTAGCCTGCTTCATCTACCGGAACGCCAGAACGGACCGTAGTGTGGGCCTTAGCCACCCAGACAACGGTGCGTGTTACGTCACAGCCATTTTTCCAGTCAAAGGTCACCAGCGTGTCACCCAGACGGATCTCTTCAACACGGACATCCCCGCTGACTGTCCGGATCATGCTGCCAGCCAGGAAGCATGCCTCAGAGCTGTCGCTTTCAATCAGCCAGCCATTATTGGCGGAATCTTCCACAATCTGGGTGGAGGACGGCACATATCCATCAGTCGGCGTAATCGTGCCGTAGGTCACGGTGTTACCGTTCGCAAGCCCGATTGTCAGGGTGTAGGATGTCTTGTCCGCATTCAACGTGTACGTGGCGGAAACCGGCTTTGACGTCAAATCGGCAATGCCAAAGCGGGTATTTTCAGAAACACCGTTCAGCGCGACATTCCCGGTCTGCGTCTTATCACCGGGATTGTCGATATAGACAGTATTGACCGTGGTGGGGTCCACGTTAATGGTCGTCAAGGTGTCGTAGCTGATACCCGGCTGGGCAAACAGCGTGCTGCCCTTTGCCATGTTGACCGTGCCGCCCTGTACCCAGACAGGCTTGTCCACAGTCCCCAGTGAAGCATTGATCAGGTTCAGTGTGCCGGCATTATTCAGAGCGCCACCATCCAGCGTGACGTTACCCTGATTGTTCAGAATGGTAATGACACCACTTTCGCGGTTCATCGTGACACCACCCAGCTCCACATTCGAGGGGGTATCAATAATAATGGTCCCGTTATTTTCAAATCCGGCCGTTGCGAACACGTTGCCGACATAACCTAAACCAGCCTGAGCCGTAATTTTCAGCACACCGCTCTGCCAGACGCTCAGACTACGGATCTGGTTATAATCCACGACGTTATCAACAACAATCTGCGGATCATCGGTGCTATTCATTCCGCCGATATTGACGTCGGCGTTCTGCTCAGACTGCGGAATGGGGTTGCTGGTCCAGACGTCTGTGTTGGACGTATCAACAACATTCCCTGTGCTGTCCAGCAGGGTCCAGTTTGCGGAATCGTTCCAGTCGCTGGACTTCGCCCCTGTCCAGTGCCAGCTCATGTCGTGCTGGTGGAAGTCTTCAGCCGAACTGCTGTACTGAGACGTATCCCCACCGGCATCCGTCGCTGTTGTCGCGGTCGTGACCATCTGCTGATGGAGCGTGTTGTCCGTATAGCCGCCCGTTGTCGGGGTCGAGGACGTATCTTCAATATCCCAGCCGGATGTGGCGCTGTCCTGCACAATGTTCAGCGATGCCGGGGGCGTATAACCAGCCGCCATGTGGAGGTTTGTGTATGTCAGGTCACTGCCATCAGCCATGGCGATCTTGAGGGTGTAAGACCCGTCAGTATTGGCCGTGTATGTCGCGGAAACCGGGGCAGTCGTCAGTCCGGCAACGCCAAACCGCGTATTTTCTGAAACACCACTGATCGTGGAAGTCTGGTCATTGGTGCTGCCGGTCCCAGTATGCAGGAAACCATTGTCCTGAACATAAATGGTGTTAACGGTCGCCGGATCAACATTGATAGTGGTGCCAGCGCCGGAATTCAGGAAAACGCTGCTGTTCTGCTGGAGGTTAACCGTTCCACCGTTGACCCACATGGGTTTGCCAGCAGAGCCGAGCGAGGCATTGATCAGGTTGAGCGTGCCACCGTTATTCAGCGACCCATCATCAAAAACAACATTCCCATGGTTGTTCATGATGGTAATTGTGCCGTCACCACGGTTCGCTGTAACGCCGCCAAATTCTACAAGAGACGGCGTATCGACAATGATGTTGCCGTCATTCTCAAAACCGGCGACGGCAAAGACATAGCCATGCGTTCCCTTGGAGCCCTGCGCCGTAATTTTAAGCGTGCCATTTTCCCAGACACTCAGGCTGCGGAACTGGTTGTAAATGGGGGCATTGGCCACAACCGTAACAGACGATGCTGTGCTCCCGCTGGCCCCGATGCTGACATCAGCATTCTGCTGGGACTGCGGAATGGCGGAGCCGCTGATGGTGGATTTATCAACAACATTCCCGGTGCTGTCCGTAAGCACCCAGTTTGCCGGGTCAGTCCAGTCCCCGGTTGCGCCGCCGGCCCAGCTCCATGTCATGTTATGATGATGGTAGTTGGCTTCGCCACCTGCATACTGGTCTGTGCTACCACCAGCGGAGACGGCATTCTCTTCAATCTGCTGAAAATCAACGGATGAGTCGGATGTAGTACTCAATGTCGCATTCCTAATCATTAACACAAAGCTAACCTGAGAGGTCAGATTTGTTAAAAAGACGATAACTTTATTAAAAAAGAAAAATTGTTAGGGCAATGGAAACAAAACAACTTATTTATAATCTGTATTAAACAAGATAAGAATAAATCATAATCGTACAAAGAATGATTGTCTCTTTATTGAAATTTATTGCTTGCCGACGACGTATTCTAGTCTGTAAAAAATAGTGCCGATATAAGGGGTTTGAGACATTAAGTCTTTGATAAAAATAGAGAATACTAAAAATTCGGCATGAAGTCCGCAGAGGATTTTGTAGACTAAGATACGTTTTGTCGAAAAATAAGAATTCAAGAAAAAAAATGATACTATGGCTTTTCTGTGAATGGAATTTTATTGGAAAGAATTCCAGATCGGAATTTGTATTCTACAAAAGATAAAATGCTGCAAATTTATATTAGAACAATTTCTATTGTATTCATGATTACTGAAAAATATGTCTCTCATGACGATATGGCCTCATTCTTATTAATGCTGAACCTGATCTGATCAAAGAAACCATAAAAGAAAAAAGAGCCAGAAGCAGAAAAACCACAGATCAGCGCGTATGCGCCCCGTAGCGAGCAGGCGGCAGGAAAAACAAGAGCTTGCCCGCCATAGGGCAGGCGCTTTCTTTCACCGATCCTAACGTGATGGGCCTTTAGCGACGTTGCCCATCGTGTGTAAGGCTGGTCATAAGGGACATTCATTTATTTATAGAGGGAAAATAAAAAACAATTCTTTTATATTGAAAATACAAAAGACAGATGGAAGATTATTCATGATTAAGAATTCGTTCATGAACTGGGGTGTGGCTCAAAAAAGGCATACGCGATAGGAAAATATTTTCAGAGATTTATGTATTTTTTCAATTTTTTTATGCGCGAAAATAATTGGCTTTATCAGTTTGTTAATGTTCGTGAATAAATATTATTATTTTCCGGACAAAACAGAAATTTAAGAAAAATCTGCCGGTCGTATTTTTTTTAATACAGAATTTCAGAAGGGTTTTTACCCGATTCGGGAGCCTCGCCGGTCAGCGGCAAGGCTCCTTATTTCTAACGTCAGTTTTCTAACGTCAGTCGTTTTTACCAAAAGCCGGGCGTGTGGCTTCAAACAGGAACCAGGTGCGGCGTTCCGTTTCGTCAATCCAGTTTTCCAGCAGGCTTGCGGTCGCGACATCATTGGCATCATCACAAACGGCATGCACTTTGCGCATCCGCGTTGTCAGCGCCAGATTGTCATCCCGCAGTTCGGCCAGCATGTCTTCCGGCGTTACATACAGCGCGTCATTGTCCGCCACCTGTGTGCGGCGGCCAATTTCCCCAATGGAGTGCAGGGTCGTGCCGCCGATTTTGCGGGCCCGTTCGGCCATCGGGTCGGTCATGGCAAAAATCTGCGCGCTCTGTTCGTCCAGCAGCAGATGATAGTCACGGAAGTGGCGGCCGCTCATATGCCAGTGGAAATTCTTTGTTTTCACATAGAGCGCAAACACATCGGCCAGCGTGTCGGCCAGACCGGCAGCAACCTCTTTAACGGCGTCGGCCTTCAGGTCTGTCGGGGTGCCAAGATATTCACGGATATGCGCGTCTTTGGCGGTGGAGGCTGTTTTCGTCATGATCCTCGTCCTTGTTGTCTCAGGCGCTACAGATGCAGCGTTCTGCTGTTACAAATGACGTGGGAAGGCAAAAGTTCCGCCGCAAGGCGCATGGAGCCAGCCATGCCGGATGTGCAGAGATAAGGGGAGATCAGGCGCTCAGCGCGCCGCCCTGCGCAGCTGCGGGCAGGCACGCGGCATGGGCCAGAGCTTCAGCGGCCTGAAGCTGCCGCATCCGCATTTCCTTGAGCATACACACCACACCTGGCACGCAATTCCCGCACTGGGCCTTGCAGCGTTTGGCGGCATAAATTTCACTGGGGCGGGTCGCACCGTGCGCTACGGCTGATTCAACGTCTTTATGAGTCAGGCTGTTGCAAGAGCAGATAACCATTCAGAAAGCCCCATATCTCTGATGAGAGCCTGATTAAAAGCACGAATGAGAACTATTCGCAATAGCTTTTCAGAAAGAGCCATGCCGCCAATGTAAGGCCGGCCTGCGCTGCGCAGTCGTGCTTACGCGCGGCAGTGGCAAACGCGAAAACAAGACCGGCAAACTGCCAGCTTAACATATTGGTTTCATTTTGTTTATTTTTAGGGAAGTGGTGGAGCCGAGAGGAATGAAACTTTCCTTGTTTTTCAATATCTTGGCGTGTCTAGGATGTGTCGTCAGTTAATTCCAATGATGGTGGAGACGAATTGCACGGCTGCGAGGAAAGTTGACTTCAGCTTGTCATATCGTGTTGCAATGCCTCAGAACTGTTTATGTCTGACGAAGCAGCGTTCGATGATGTTTCGTTTTTTATAAAGCGAGAAGAGGATTTTCCATGGACTGCGTCGGTTTTTCTTTGACGGAATAACCGGTGTGATCCCCAGCTCTTCAAGCTTTCCTAAGAGGGGATCGACTTCATCGAGCAATGGCTCTGCTTCTGTGATGTCGGCCCTTTGTCCGGGCGTCAGGGAAAGAGCCGCAGCCTTTCCCGCGGCATCGACAATGGCATGGATTTTCGTGGTCAGTCCGCCACGGGACCGCCCGGTGGCCTGATCCATCCCCTTTTTTACGGGCGCCCGCGCTATGCTGGTGAGCACGGACAATGGTGCTGTCGATCATCATGCATTCGTTGTCATGGTCAGCAGCCAGATGCCGGAAAATCCGCTCGATCGCGCCGCCTTCACACCAGCGACGCAGCCGCCGGTGCACGTTCTCCCAGTCCCCGAACCGGGCAGGCAGATCACGCCAGAGAAGGCCTGCACGGTAACGATGCAGTAAGGCTTCTATAAACAGACGGTTATCCGCAGCCGTCCCACCGACATGACCTTCGCGACCCGGGAGAAGATCTTTTATCTGCTCCCACTGACCATCGCTCAAACCATAGTGTCGCATTCACACTCTCCCCGTCCCAAAAACAGGCAGAAAACATCACAGATCAAACGGGAGTACAAGCTTCATAATCCCCCCCGTTTAACTGACGACACGCCCTAGTTTGCGGGCAGATCAGAAAGCGGCATCAGCTTCCAGCCAGCTCCGGTGTAGACGGCCGGGGTGTCATCGTCGCTGTCATAAATTTCCATCCCTTTGACCGGAGATGGATAAGCCCGGATCTGTGCCCGCGTCATAACAGGCAAGCGAGAGGGCAAAGCAGACTGTAAAGAGCCATCATCACCAATAGAGAGCACAGGAACGCCGCCGACCTTGTAACGTAGTGCGCCATTCTCATAGTCAAGCGTATGCCGGTTTGCCCCGGTTCTTGTTCCATTGCCACTGAAATCAATCACCTGACCAGAGGCCATGCGCACCACAGCAGCCTTATCGTTCACGGCCGCCAGTGTCGTATCAAGCGCAGCATTACTGATCGTGACGTTTTTATCAAAGCCAATCGCGGTATCTACGGAATCACCAGAAGATGCGGTAACCCACAAAACTGAACTTACCGATGAATTCAGCTCCTCACCGAACTGCCAGTAAATGCTCCCGTCAGCAACCTGAGGAGCTGCATACAGTGGTTCATCATCGTTGCTGGATGCGCCTGTATCATCAACAGTATAGACACCAGTGCCACCAGCCGCGCCTGATGTCTGCCCCGTAATCTTTACCGGTGATATTGGATTTGCGCCCGTAACCGTGTCACCAATACTGAGGGCTCCATTCACAATCCGCGTGACAGTCAGTGTTCCTTTTGAGATTTTCCCATTGATTTTCGCAGGATCAGGGAATGCAGGCTGAGTTGCTCCTGTTGTGCCGTCTGTCACGGGATACCACAAATACGGTACGCCCCTTTTCCCGGTCACACTGAGAAGCGATGCAGTCTGAACGCTTCCTCTGCCAGAGGCATGAGCTTTCATAGCCGTCTTTGCCGACCATGATGTAACCTCTGAGTGCTCATGTGCAATTGTTACATAAAAAACTGACCGGTGCCCTGCCTGTGGTGTGCCGTAACCTAAATCCCATGTTTTAATGTCCTGCCCGTTCGTCCACATATCAAACTCATTCCATGTGGCGAATGCGGATGGACTTTTTCCGCTGTAATCATTTGTCGATATATCAAGTCCCCATATTGAATTTTGGCCATACTTAAACACTGTCACAGGTAGGCCTACATCATATGAGGCTGACGGATTGTTTCCAAATGACCGCATCCCGACTGCGACAGGGCTGGTATTTCCCTGCGCTGTCGGCCCGCTGATTGCGGAGAATGTCGCGGCTGATTGCTGGTTCCAGTTAGAGCAGTACGCACCGCAATAGCTTGGATCATCGTTCCAGTAAAATGCCAGCAATGGAGATTGTCGCCAGTTTTTTGTGTCCCGGTCCATCCGGGTGATTTCCAGCCCGTATTTATGGGACAGGCTGGTATCACCATCTCCTGGCGGATGCTCATACCCGGAGAAATCATATGTCTTATCAAAAACCCATGTGAAATTTTTCTGAGGGTCCGGGTTTTGTATAATGCCATTCCAGCGTGAGTTATTGGGTATATGCACAACAGAACCGTCAGGCATACTGGAATAGATGGACTGAATTTTTCCCAGATCGTCCGGTGACCCGTTAAGTGACGCACCATAGTCAGCAAGATTATGGGTATCTGCAAAACGTGCTGACAGCGACCGGGCTGTAAGCGTTCCGGAGGACGTTGCCGGAGCAGAAGATGTATCGCCACTCACAGGAGACGGCATCATCCCGTTCGCATCCAGAGGCGCGACGCGACCGCCGATATCAGTTTGCTGGACGCTACCATCGGCCATCCGGCCGATCTGATCCAGAGTGCCAGATGACCCATCGGTATAGAGCGAAGGAATGAGCGTATCCTTGCGCAGCCCGCCTGGAGGCCAGAGAGGAGAATATCCGCCTGTTGCAGACGGTGTGGCCATGCGGAGCATGGCGCGTGGCGCACCTGCGTTGCTGTTGGCTGCTGTGAGTGCGCCATATTGCGGCAGAGTATGGTTTGGCCGCACCGGAGCAACAGACTGGGCAAAAGCCAGAGATGGCAGCATCAGAACTACCATGAAGGAAAGTTTTTTAATCATTTTGTGCTGGCCCCGCTGAAATCCAGATTGCTCCGCCATTGCTATACCATGCCCCCTTAATCCCGGGATCGGACTCCGGAAGGTCAGCAGCCATGAGGACATGGCCATCCTGTGTGCCAAGAATCTCCATGCCGCCGATCATCAGGTTATGACCGGCAGAGAGTGCGGCAAGGCCGCCCGCTGTATCCCGCTGACCCGCCACGGCCGCCTGAGCCAGCAGAGCGACCGGAATACGCATGGCCTGCCATGCCGGGGCGTCATCCGTGCCCCAGTTGACCAGTGCGACGACTGTGGAACCAGACCCGACCTCTTCGGCCAGCTCCAGATCCTGCATCGGCTTTTGTTGCGGTTGTGTGTCCGGCATAGCATCCTCACGTCACGGTGCCGGACAGGGGCGTGCCGTCCGGTGTTGTCAGTTGCTCCCCCGTGGGGAGTGCCATCAGTGGCTTTCCGGAGGCGGCGCTGTAATCGACAATCCAGAGCCGCATGGTCTGCTCAAACCGCCTGTTCTGTGCGGTGGCAATCTGCACCCGGACCCGCTGCATTGTGGCAGGCGTCCCGCTCCCCAACATCATCAGCACCCTGCTCTCATCATGAGCATCCCAGACGGATGTGAGGTCATAGGTTGAGCCTGTTGCCGTGATGACGGAGACAGTGTGCGTCCTGATGGTATCCCCAGCCCCCGAAAGGAATGCGGAAAAATCCACGCCATAGTCCAGGGCGTCGGGACTGCTTTTGACCGGCCATGCGCCCTGCGCATGCACGGGTGTTACGTGCCAGATGCGCGCCGGGTCCGGCGTCAGGCCGCCCGGCAGAACCAGATCCGTCATAGTCGCTCCGTAATGGTAAAAGTTGTCTGCTGCCTCAGCGCAGCCCCGTAGGGATTGCTGAGGTCTCCGCGCTGGATGCGGCCATACAGGGCGCGCATGTTCAGCGTGGGCGCGTCCGCAGCCGGGTCCGGGATAAACAGGACGTTGGTGCCGGTAGCGGCCATATAGGCAATTTGCTCCAGAACCGGGACGTCTGCCAGATCCAGAGACTCATGATCCACCACAGCCTTGCGCCGCATCCAGCCGGGCGAGACAAACTCAGCCCCGGCCATACCGGTATTGATCGTCTGCCCGGTGTCCATCCCGGTGGTGGATTTGGTGCTCATGTTGCGCACGGGCTGCCAGATCGGCCCGACATAGGCCAGTGCAATGGCAATATAGCTCTCCGCCACTGTGCCATTGGACGTAACCGTGATTTTGACTGTATCCGCAGAGACTGGCGCCGGTGCGACGTGGACGAGCTGCGCCGGACCGATACCGCTCAGCGTGGCGAAGCTACCGGATGCCGAATAGACCTGAGTGCCGCCATTAGATGCCATGATCTGCCAGGTCGAGCCCTGCCCCATATTGGTGCGGCCAACAAAAAACGCCTGCACAGACTGGGGGGCTGACCACGTCGCCTGAAACCACGCGGTTTTATTGGTATCCCCGACGCTCCAGAACGCGGCCGTGTTGTTGCCCTGATCCGTCGCCACCTGACTGACAGCAAACTGTGGCAGCCCATAGTAGGATGCAGATCCTGTCAGGCTGGCCGTTTTGAGCAGATTGCTCAGGCCAAATGCACAGTTTGCCATCAGACCAGCACCGTAAAGGTGATTTCACCGGGGCTTGAGCCGCGATAGGATTCCCCCACCACCAGCCCGCCGATGCCGTTGCGCAGGCCATCCACATTGGCAAACAGCATCATCTCAGAGCCTATCCTGTAATCAGAGATCTGGGCGAACGGGATAGTCACGTAAAACAGCCGTCTGTCCGGATACGTCCAGAGCTTATTGATGGCATCCGCTACCACCTGCGCCGCTGCGGCGGTCTGGAAAGCCGTCAGCACATCCGGTGGGCTGACAACCTCCAGTGTCGGCGCATCAGACGTCCTCAGCCCTTTTGCATAATCCGTCAGACACCCGAAGGTCGAGGTAAGGGACTGAGCGGCCTGATCTCTGTGCGGCAGGAGAAGACAAATGAGCGCCTCTGGATTTCCCTCCATTCAGTGCTGCAAAAGAAACTGGACCTCTGGCACGGTAAAGGCCAGACGTACCTAAGCCGCACCAGTGACGGCAAGCCCAACACGGCCAATGGCTTTTATAACGTGTCTAAGGACTGGTGCGCTCTGGCTCGCTTACCCATGCGCTGCCCACTTCATGGCCTGAGGAAAGCAGCCGGACGGTGATTGGTAGAAGCAGGCTGCACTCCGCACCAGATTGCGGCCAGTCTTGGCTATAAGACTCTGTCTGAAACCATGCGCTATACCCAGTCCGCGAGGCAGAAAAAACTGGCTCAGCAGGCGATGGGAAAATACGACAAATTGTCTAGCAGGAAATAGAAAGTGTCTAGCAACGCCAGAATCTAGCGGAAAACAGCCATTTTAAGGGGAATTGGTGGACCCGAGAGGATTCGAACCTCCGGCCTTCAGATTCGGAATCTGACGATCTATCCAGCTGATCTACGGGTCCGTGGGCTTCTCCCTAGCGCAAAGGCGGGGGGCTTGCCAAGCCCGTATTGAAGGGAAGAGAGAAATTCCCCGTTAAACCGCCAGGAACAGAGCAGAATGCTCCGCTTCACAGCAGAGCAGCACCCCGAATCAGCCGTCAGTCCCGGTAAAACAGATCAAACCGATCACCTCTGGAAATCAACGCGCATCCGTCACACGCTCCGGCGTCTTTCTGGCGGATCACCAGAGTGTGCGGGGTATGGTCGTCCGCGCCGATATGGATCGCCTCCGGCGCAACAGGCAGGTAGGTCAGCAGCGCGGCATAGTCATCCTGCGTAATGAGAAGGTCTTTTTGCACCCGCATCATCGGCAGTTGCGCCGCCGCCTGAAGCTGGGTGTAGAAAACCGGCAGCACTGTTGCTCTGTCCCGCTGTAAACAGGCGGAAAGGGAGAGCACGAACAACACCGCCGCAATCCCGCCAGCAAGCGTTTTTAAAACCGGCCCGAGAAGCGCAAAGAAGTAGGTCATCAGCACGCACAGGATCGGATACGCCGGAAAGGTGTACCAGAACAGGCGCGTCTGCGCGGCACTGAACATCCCGAAAACACTGACAATCGTTACACCCAGAATCAGCATTTCTGCCTTCAGGGCAGGGGGGATGCCGGGGCGGAAACAGGCTGCCCGCAACGGGGGCCAGAAGCAGGCGGCCAGAAAGGCCAGCGTCAGCAGTCCAAGCTGCCAGAGCAGGTCAGGGTGGCTCTGCACAAAATCTGTCGCATAGAGAAGAGCCGGGCTGTTATGCCCCTCTATCGCCATGCTGCCCCGTTTCAGCAGATCATAAGTCAGCATGCGTAGCGGGAATTTTGAGCCATCTTCGGAGAGCCGCGCTGCCAGCCAAAGCAGGACAGGGGCCAGACCACACACCATCCCTTTCATGGCCAGACGCAGGGAGCGTCCCGTCATAAAATACGTCACCACCAGCGTTGGGATCAGCGTTAAAGTGTGCCAGCTTTTGCTGAGAAAACACAAAGCGGCCATCAGGCAGGCCAGACAGAACGCGCCGCCAGTGCGTTTCAGGCAGAACAGGACGCAAAACAGGTAGAATGTATAATATAATGCGTCCGCGTCCGCCTGCCGGAAGCCATGCAGAACGACCGCTTGCGCCCAGGTTGAGAACAGCGTGATGGCGTAAAGCCCCTCCACGCGGGAAAATCTGCGGGCAACAAACCAGTATAGCCCGATAATACTCGCCACAAACCCGAGCAGAGAGGGCAGGCGGGCCGCCAGAAGTCCTTTGCCAAACAGTTTGACCGACACAATAATTGGTAAAAAACTCAGGACTGGCTTCAGATTCCAGTAATCTTTCTCATTTTGCCAGTAATTGACCACATACTCGTGCCGGAACAGCATTTCATAGGCCGAGCCAATATGCCGCGCTTCATCCCATGCCTGTATCCTCTCAGAGCCGACATGGTAACATTCCGCAAAAATAAGCAGGCTAAAAAAAGCGACTATACAAAAACAAGAGAGAAAACGACTGAAACGCCCTGAATTCTGCGGTAATAAAGAGGTTTTATAAGGCATGGAAAGAAAGGGCCTTTAGAGAAAACGCTGTCTGCACACTCATTAAAGAGGATCACTCTGGAAACAGCCTCTGTCTTACTGTTTTTCGGGGCTCTTTACTACCCGCTGCGATCCCCTCGCCCGATGCAGGGCTGCCCGACCTTGCTGATCCGGGGCGTCTGTCCTTATCCTGTCCCCTGCAATGCTGTTTGGCAGATCTCGAAAAGGAACCTCGCGTATGCTGAAACTCCGCCCTGTCTTTCTGGCCCTCACTGGCTGTCTGGCCTTGTCCGCCGCTCTGCCGCAGGCCCATGCGGCCGCCACAGCCGGGGTGCTGACGGTCGCTCCCGGCCCCGCTCCCATGACAGTCGCCACCGCAGCCCCCGGTGTGCTGGATTATGATGGTATTCCCACGGTTGAACATGCCTCCGCGGAAAATGTCGGCGGCCTGATGTACTATTGTGATTCCCACAAACTGGTGACGGACACCACGGTCCGCTCCCTTGGGCGTCAGCTTGCCGCGCGTGAGGGGATCCGCACCAACCCGGCCTATGCCTGGGGCGGGCAGGGGCGGCTGATGCTCAGCCCGACCGTTATGTTCGATATCACCACCCTCAACCGGGACCAGCAGGAAGCCGTGTGCAGCCGCTCCGCTCTGCGCGGCCCGGATCTTCTGGCGCACTAAGCCGCTGCCATGAGCGCTCCGAGCACCCACCTCACCCCGGAGGATCTGCTGTCCGCTGCCACCGGCCTGCTGGCGGCGGAGCAGGACCCGCTGGCCAATATGGCCAATCTGTCCGCCCTGATTTTTGAGGCCCTGCCGGACCTCAACTGGGCCGGGTTTTACCTCTATCGCCCTCATGCGGCGGCACCGGCGAGCCTCTTCACGCTGGCCTCCGGCGGGTCAGGCGGGGCGCACATCCAGCCGGCGCTTCAGGCAGTCTCACCAGATGCCACAGCGCAAGGGGAGGGCGAGGGGGAGCTCGTGCTCGGTCCCTTTCAGGGGCGCATCGCCTGCACGCGCATCGCTATGGGGAAAGGTGTGTGCGGCACGGCCGCCCGGACGCGCACCACACAGCGCATCCCGGATGTTCATGCCTTTCCCGGCCATATCGCGTGTGATGCCGCTTCCGCGTCTGAACTCGTTATCCCGCTGGTCGCGCACGGCCAGCTTCTCGGCGTGCTGGATCTGGACAGCCCGCGGAAAGACCGGTTTTCGCCAGCAGACCAGCAGCTTCTGGAAACGCTGGTCGCAGCCTTTCTCGCAGCCCTGCCTGTGGTGGCATAACCGCTGCACACATTGTCTCCGCGCCCCGATTTGGCTACGATACAGCCCGGATCCACCTTATTATCTGGTGGAAGAAAGGAAACACACATGCGTCGATTGATCACTCTGAGCGTTCTCGCCGCTCTGGCTGGCACAACGGTTACCGCCGCACAGGCAGAACCGGGTGGCTGCCTGAAATATGGGGCCGTTGGTGCTGTCGGCGGCCATGTTGCCAATCATGGCGTACTGGGTGCCGTCGGCGGATGCATTACCGGCATGTATCGCCGCCACGTCTATCGTAAGGAAGCCAAGCAGAAGGCTGCTCTGTATGATCAGGAGCATCCCGGCGCAAAAGGCACCTACGCCCAGAAAGCTACGGCGTATGATGTGGAACACTCCACTCAGCCCGGTAAAATGAATCCGGATGCAGCGCCCCAGACCGGCGCGCAGCCCGGCCAGACTCAGCAGGCTCAGCCCGCTCCCCAGCAGGGCGACGCTCACTTCTAAGTCCTGACATCCCCTCCACCGCGTTCTCATGCGGGGGAGGAGCCGGGCACCTCCGGCGCCGCGCCGGGTGTGCCCAACATTTCTGACACCGGACAGAACACCCGCATGTTTTTCTGGCTGAAGGCTTTTCTCTCGGGACTGACCATTGCTCTGGTGTCCTCCCTTGCCCGCCGCTATCCCGGCTTTGGCGCGCTGATCGCGTCTCTCCCCCTTATCTCCGTTTTCGGGATGATCTGGCTCTGGCTGGAAACAAAAGACCCTGCCCGCATGGAAGCCCATGTGGGGGCCACGTTCTGGTACGTTCTGCCATCCCTGCCCATGTTTCTGCTTATTCCGTGGGCCATGCGCCAGGGCATGCCATTCTGGCTCGCCCTGCTGGCCGGATGCGGCGTGACCATCCTGCTCTATCTGGGGATGGTCTGGCTGGCCCCTAAACTGGGTATCCGGATGTGACCACAATCTTATAATTCGTTGTTTTTTAAAATTTTCATAATTTTCCTGGTTATGAAGTCACTGGCATAATTTGCAGCCGGGCTGAGTTGCGAATCTTTGAGCCAGACAATGCCAAGCCCTAATTGCATTTCTGGTAAAAACCGAAGTGTCAGATCAGGGTCTATAGTTTCTCGCCCAAGAGACTTGAGCATACTAAACGGCACAAGCGTGAAAGCATCAGAAAGAGAAACCAGTTTTTCACCTTCGATAGGTGAATTAATTTCAATGCGTCTTGGCGGTAGACGTAGGCCTCGCGCTGCAAGAATAGAATCAAAACGATCACGTATTGCAGTGCCGGGAACCGGGATAACCCATGTCGATGTCGCAAACTCTTCCCACCGTTCCAGAACGTCAGGTAAAGAATGTACGGAATGCATACTGCCCACAACATACTGTTCATCGGCCAGTTTTTTTATGCTTAGGCGCGGATGAGATATAATATCAGACAGATTGATAAAGATAAAATCGTAAGTGTTAGAATGTAACCCATCGATAAGCTGTGGGCGCGTCGAGTATTCGAGCGTGATATTCAGGTTGGGATGTTCTTTTTTTAGTTTTGCAACGCTACGGACGATAATTTCCTGTAGCAAAGGCGTCTGAAATCCGATTTTGACATTGTCATGGTAACTCTCCTCCTGGAGAGTGAAGTCGGTCATCAGATTTTTTAGTTCAGCATCAATGCGCCGACCTGAAATTATCAGCCTTTCGCATAAAGGTGTCGGTAAAAAACCATGATTTGTGCGGGAGAAAAGCTGAACTCCAAGAATATTTTCTAATTCCCGGCATCCTTTGGAAACTGCTGCTGGTGTGATGTTGAGCCTTTCCGCTGCAAGACGAATACTTTTTGTTGAAGCGAGAGTTTCAACCAGCCGGAAATAACGCAATTTCATATGAATGCGCAAATCTGGAAATTTCGCCAATTCACATAGCTCCCTGATTTTCTAAGTTTTTTTTCGGGCCAGTGAGTGGCTTTTAGAAACAAAATTGCGTTTATCACAAGTCTCCGCTGGTTTTTTATCTCACAAAAGTAGTTTAATAAATTACACAAAATGATGTTTTTTATTAAATTTGCATTAGAAAAACCAAATGGTTAACAGCGCAAAACTTTTTTTTGATTGCGTATGCTGTGTTGTTATTATTATACCGATGGAATACATTGAAAGAATGCCGTTTTTACTCATTTTTTTATTATTTATTGTAAAAATCATATATTGTTAAAATAAATTTCAAAAAACCAAAAAAAATAAAATAATATTGTTTCATATCTGATCTTATCTGGTTTGCGGGTATGCATTAATATGCTGCTTTCCTCTTCCTCTATTTGCCTTTCCTTTCCAGATTTTGTTTCTTTAGGATTGGTAATGTTAAAACAAAAATTTCAGGCGCATACAAAATAAATATAAAAAATTTTATATTTATAGGTCTATTTTTCAAATTTTCTGAAAGTTTTTCATGTCAGATTATCTGTATTAATATAATACTTTAAGTGGATCATTGACGTTATTGTGGGGGAACGCTGCTAACCTCGACAATTGCGAGCTGTGTCGAAAATACAGGCAACATGCCCGCTTCCATACAAATTTGAAAAATAAAGGGAAAAAATATAGTTTTTCTATAAATTAAGGATAAGAAAAAGACATATTTTCGCCTTATTCGTGCGTTGGCACAGCATGTTTATCTGAAAAGTTCTGAAAAAAATAAACAGTTGATTGCTGACAACTTTTAGTCGTTTGACGCGTGTCTCCCAAAGTAATTAAATTGTTAATAGAAAATATACGTATGTTTCTCGAGGCTTTTTTTTGGTTTTTTGCTGAATCCTTCAAGGAGTAAGGGGCTATGAGTTACGTTTCGAGTGGAATACTGTATGTTACGGACCGTGTTACGGGTGACGGCCCTCCGGGTAATTTTTATACCAGCGCATATTCTTCTGTGGTGGTCTTATCTGGCGGGATCAATTCGCCTGCTTCTGTTAGTGCAGGCGGAAAAGTTACCGTCACCAGCGGCGGAAGATTAGAAGGTAGTACTGTCATTTCCTCAGGTGGTTCTATTGTTTTACAGAGTGGATCTCTTATAAGTTACGCCTCGGCTACACCTGTCACTATACAAAGTGGCGGCACCCTGACCATTGAGAATGGTGCACAACAATATACCGGTACAGATTATATCCTGTCCGGCGGAACGATCATTGCCAGCAAAGAGATTGCCGCGCACACATGGTCTACTGCGGGTGGCACGGTCATCCTGCAATCCGGCGCCACTGATACTGAAAATAATCTTGTCGCAGGTAGCGCCAGCATCATTGTGAGTTCTGGCGCCACTCTTTCAAACGTAACTCTTCAGTCTGGTAACGCTCTGGTTGTTAACAGTGGGGGAACGCTTGTTCAGGGAACCATCAATTCAGGTACAACAGCAGTCTTTTCTGCCGGTGCGACAGAATCTGCAACGCTCAATGGCGGTACGATCAGCGCCTATAACTCTCCGCCAGTATTTGACTGGGGGACGAGTGGCGGAACGCTGATTCTAAAAAGCGGCGCGGTAGATACAGGTGAGACTCCTCAGGCTGGCGCGGCCATCATTGTTGTCGAATCAGGCGCTACTCTTTCAAATGCCAAGCTGAGTTCAGGTAATACTCTGGGCATCAGTGCCGGGGGACAGGTTCTGAGCGCTGTTGTCTCCTCCGGCGCCGGCGTTGGGGTGGCGGGGTCTCTTGAGAGTGGGACAGTTGTCAGCGGCGGTACCATATATGTCGGCGGCGCGACCGGCGTTGCAGAAAACACCACTGTAAATGGGGGTGTTCTGTCAGCGCAGTCTGGTGCGACGCTCAATTCTGCAACCATCAGTGCATCGTCCGGTAACACCTCGCTGAACGTCATTGTTGACAGTGGCGCTACAATGTCTGCGGCTACGTTTGAAGCCTGGAGTCTCGGGCGCGTCATGGCCGGTGGTTCTGCCGTTAACACGGTAATTGACAGCCGTGGTGGTCTGGGTTTGCAGGGATCTGCAACAGGTACTACCATCAATACCAGTGGTGTTCTTGATATCGCCTCTGGTGGGCACGCAGATAATAATACGGTCACAGCGGGCGGCGAAGTTTATGTAGAATCTGGTGGCACACTGGGTGATACAAGCGTCGCCAGCACAGGTCTTGTCACTGTCAGTAACGGTGGCGTCCTCTCCGGCGTTATTACCCTTCAGGCCGGAGGCTCTGCGACCCTGTGGAACAATGCTGGTGGCACTGTTGTCCTCCCGACTGATGCGAACCACGGCCTGACGATTTCCGGTCTGGAAAATGGTGGGACTGTCAGCACCGTCATCAGCGGCTTTAGTGGTACTGCCCCCGGGAATTCTGACAGTATTGATCTGGCAGGTGTTTCTGCGGACGGGGTGTCCTATGCCTACCCGTCAGATGATCAGGTCGTGATCACGCTGGCTAACAAAGAGACCATTACCCTCAACATTCCCGGTGTTAAAGCAACGGGCTTCGAGCTGGTCAGCAATGGCAACGGTGGGGCTCTGGGTGAAGTCTGCTTCCTTTCCGGCACTATGATTAAAACCCCGGCTGGGGAAGTCGCCGTTGAAACCCTCCGTCTTGGCGATGAAGTCACGGCGTATGTGGACGGTTCTCTGCAATCCCGCCGCATTGTCTGGGCCGGTAAGGCCCATGCTGAAGTGCGCACTCATCTGGCGGACGATCAGGCAGGATATCCGGTGCGCATTTGCAAAGACGCTATTGTTGAAGGCGTGCCGTATAAGGATATGCTCATTACCCCGGAACATTGCCTGTTTTTCTCAGGGCGCTTTGTCCCGGTTCGTATGCTGGTGAATGGCGCTTCCATTTTCTATGATACGTCCATCACGTCCTATGACTATTTCCATGTAGAAACGGAACAGCATTCCGTTCTGATGGCCGATGGCATGTTGACAGAAAGCTATCTGGATACAGGGAACCGCCGGACGTTCTCTCAGTCTGGTTCTGTTGTGGCTCTCGGTGGCACACCGCAGGACTGGGCGACGGACGCGGCTGTTCCGCTGAGCGTGGATCGTGCCTTTGTAGAGCCGCTGTTCCATAAGCTGGCAGGCCGGGCAGAAAATGTGTCTGACCGTCAGGTACCCGACAAATCTACTATGACAACCAATCCGGAGCTGCATCTGATCACCCAAACGGGTGCTATCGTTCGTCCGGTATCTCAAAAAGACGGACAATATCGCTTCATGCTGCCGCCGGGCGTCGCATCTGTTGAGATCGTCTCCCGCGCCAGCCGCCCGAGTGATGTGATTGGTCCGTTTGTGGATGATCGCCGTATGCTGGGTGTCGCCATTGGAAAAATCCATCTGATGACAGCCAATAAGACGACCAGGATCACCGCACATCTTGAGCAGGACAAACTGGCTGGCTGGTATGCCGCAGAGGCAGATTATGCCTGGACCAGTGGCCATGCTCACCTGCCGCTGCCGCTTATGATCAGGCGCTCAATGAGCCTGCTGACGCTGAATGTCTGCGCGGCCGGCCCTTACCAGCAGACAGATGCCACGCCGGAGCCAGAAACTGCCGCTCACTCTGCCTGAGCCGTCGTAAAAACTGAGTCTTAAGAGAGAATACCGGGGCCATCCTGTACAGCACAGGATGGCCCCGGAATTTTTTTACCTGCACGCTGTCATGTCGTTTGAGAACCTCGGTGCTGAACGAGTGTCTCACCTCTTCGCACGGAATTCGTTACTCACTCTTCCCCAGCCACGCCCGCGCCTCTCCTCCCGGATAGGCTTTGGTATGCAGGTTCAGGTAAACACGCCCGTCCTGCAGGTCACGTTCTGTCTCGCTGCTCAGCATCACGCTGCCACTCAGCGGGCTTTTATAGGGGCCATGCACTGTCACCATTGCTGGCGCGTCCTTGCCGGGCAGGGCAGGGCCATGCAGATGGGCCATGGTCACCGGGCCGGTCAGGCCGTCCCATGTCACGGTGTAGCGCAGCACATGCGCTCCGGGGTAATACAGCGCCATCACTTTGCCCTGCATGTGGGCGGGCGCGCCATGCTCAGGGGCCAGAGTGCCGGAAAACAGCATACTGCGCTGGGCGTGTGCCGGAGCAGCCGCCATACCAGCGCCAAGCAGGCCGGCAGCCAGCACCAGACTTAAAACCGGTTTGCGGGGCAGGGTCATCACGGCAACGTCCTCATTCCGTTAGAAAACGCGCAGCACCCGAAAAAACGGGCACCGCCACAGCTTCAAAACGTCTCAGAGGAAAGACCGTTGCTTCCGCTCACAAAACGTGAGCGGTTATTCAAAATCCCGCATCACGCCTTCACGGTCAGGCAGGCGGTCCGGTGTGCGGCTAAAATGGACGCGGGGCTGCGTGCCGTCCGCTTTCATTTTCTGGCGCAATGTTGCCAGCCACCGCTCCGTAGCAGCCTCCCGCAACGTGAGGGCCGGGGCAGTTTCGGGTGCGGGGCTGGAAGACTGAGGCATCATCGTGCTCACAAGGCAGAAAGATTTCAGACGCCCTCTTCCTATACGCTTCGGCCCCTCGCACGGTGTGACGTTTTTTTGAAATCACCATCCCCCAACCCTTGACCGGCCCGGAACCCATCCCCTACCTCTGCGGCTGTCGAAGGTCTCGCGCAAGCGAGTGAAAAGGGAACGCTGAAGAATCCGGCCGGGCCATCAGTCCGGGGTTCAGGCAGCGGCTGCCCCCGCAACTGTAAACGGTGCGCTGATGCCTCACGCCACTGGCCCAAAAGGCTGGGAAGGCGCATCAGATCCCCCTCCGTGAGCCAGGAGACCTGCCTTCGTCGCTCAGTCATGATAGCCGGACGGGGTGCGCCGGATATCGGGGAACAGGTATGGTCCACGTCGTGTTTCCGCGTCCTGCCGGGCGCGGGCGCTCTCCGTTTGTCGTCGCGCTGCTCTGCGCCTCCGCTTTCACCACCCTCACGGCACAGGCGGCCCACCGCGCAAAACCCGGCGGAGGGACTGCCAGACGCACCGCGACAACCACAGGCCCGCACGCCCCCCAGACCGGCGTTCGTCCTGCTTCCGCTCAACGCCAGCGCGCGACGTCCGGCACCCCCTCTGCGGACCGCCGTCCCCCGGTCTCCGCCCAGAAGCTCCTCGGCCACAAAACGGCTGACGCCCACGGGGAAGAACATCTTCAGGTGATCGCCTCCCACACAGACCCGATTGGCCGCGCGCTCACCGCCAGTCAGGGCAGCATTACTGCCAAAGAACTCCGCCTGCGCCCGGTGTATCGCGTGGGCCAGTTGCTGGAATCCGTGCCCGGTCTGGTTGTCACGGCCCATTCGGGCGAGGGCAAAGCCAACCAGTATCTGCTGCGTGGCTTCAATCTTGATCACGGCACAGACCTCGCCAGTTTTGTGGATGATATGCCGGTGAATGAACCCACCCACGCGCACGGGCAGGGCTATACGGACGTCAATTTCCTCATGCCCGAACTTGCGCAGGGGATCGACTACACCAAAGGCCCGTTTTACGCGGATGTGGGGGATTTTGGCGTCGTCGGGTCCGACCATATCCGCCTGACGGATGATCTGCGCGGGCAGGCCACCGGCAGCCTCGGCACGCTGGGGGACCAGCATGCCTTTATTGGCGATACAGCCCATTTCAAAAATGGCGATAAGCTGCTTGGCGCTTTCTCGCTCGACCATCTCAATGGCCCGTGGGCGCATCCGGATAATTTCCGGGGCATCAAATCCGCTGCCCGCTACACCCACACAACAGAACACACCAAATTCAACCTGACTGGCCTGTATTACCGGGGCCTGTGGAACAACACGACAGATCAGCCACTGGAAGCCTATCAGAAAGGCCTGATCAGCCGTTACGGCTCTCTCGACCCAAGTGATGGCGGCTATTCAGAACGGTTCAGCGTCTCCGCCCATCACGTTCTGCATCAGGATAACTGGCAGCTTAAAACGTCCCTCTATGTTGTGCATAGCCGCCTGACATTATGGAATGATTTCAGTCATTACCTGAATGACCCCATCAACGGGGATCAGGAACAGCAGGATGAAACCCGCACCACCTTTGGTGGCACGTCCGCCTATCAGCGGCATGATACGGTGCTGCACCGTGCAACAGACACCACTTTTGGCGTACAGGGCCGCTGGGACAGTATTTATATTGACCGCCGCCACACCCACCAGCGGAAAGTCCTGCCGGACTGCCCGGACAGCAGCGTGCCCACAGGCCGGTATGTCTGTAATGCCGATACAGTATCTCAGGGCAATGTCGGCCTGTTTGGCCAGAATATTACGCACTGGCTGCCCTGGCTGCGCACTGTTGTCGGCCTGCGCGGGGATTATTACGGCGGTTCAGACCACAGTCTTGTTTCCGGCTATAACGGCAAGGTGCATCAGTGGCTTTTCCAGCCCAAGGGCAGCCTGATTTTTGGCCCGTGGTATAAAACGGAGTTTTATATCAGCGCAGGGCAGGGCTACCATTCTAACGATATCCGTGCCGTGCTGGGTACCGTCCCGACCGACGGCATTGCCAACGGGGCCATCGCCACGCCCTTCATGACACGCGCCACCAGTGAAGAACTGGGCGTGCGCACCAATATCATCCCAAAACTGAATTTACAGGCAGCCTTTTTCCGGATCGATTTTAGCTCGGAACTGACATATGATGCGGATGAAGGCGTGAATGACGCCGGCGCCCCCAGCCGCAGGCAGGGGTTTGAACTCTCCGGCCAGTATCACCCGCTATCCTGGCTGGAGCTGAATGCAGATATCGCCTCAACCCATGCCCGTTATTTTACCGGCAATCCCGGTGTGTATGGTCTGCCGGGGCTGTATGTGGCCAATGCCCCCAATTTTATCGGCTCGTTCGGCCTGCTGGCGGACCACCCCTGCGGCATCTTTGGTGGCGTGCAGTTCCGCTGGCTCGGCTCCTATCCGTTGATTGAAGATAACTCCATGCGCTCACACGGCTATAAGGAAGTGAATCTGGATGTCGGCTACCACATCACAAAATACCTTCAGGTGCAGGCCAGTCTCTATAACCTGACCAACACCCACGCCTCTGCCTCCCAGTATGCTTATGATTACCGCCTGACCCCCACATCCCCGGTTGAAACAGGCTCCACCTATCATCCTCTGGAACCTCGCTCCGCCCGCTTCTCCGTTACGGCGAATTTCTAAAAATCTATTGGAGTGTTTGAGGAAAGCTGTTCTGCATCCACTCCTCCGCCGCCCGTAACGCCGCATCCGGGTCAGCCTGCACGTCATCCGGCTGCACTGGCCCCTCATAGCATTGCCCTCTCCGGTCACATTCATGCTCGGTCGCCAGCGCCAGCATCCCACCGTCCGGCAGGGTGAAAGTTGTGTTGCCGGTAGTCTGGCCGTGTGTCGCGCGTCCAAAAAACCGTGTCTGAGGGCGGCCTTTCAGCGCAATGGCAACCGCCTCGCCCGCGCTGGCAGTCTGCGGGCCAATCAGAACCGCCACAGGCACGCGGGCTAAATCCGGCCCGGTTGCCTGCACCTGTCCGCTCCCCTGTATTTCAGCGCGCCAGGGTCTGGACCGCTGGCCTGTCCGGTCTTCAAACACGCCCAGATCCCCCGAGCCAAGCAGGGGTTTTAAAATCCCGAGCATCGCCCACATATTCCCGCCCTGGTCACCGCGCAAATCCACAATCCAGCCCCGCATGTCAGACGCTTGCGCAAAGATCGTGTGCCCTGCGGCGGAAAAGGCCGTCATGGCCTCAGGGTTGTGGGATGTAAAATCAGGAACCGAAATCATCTTGATGCCAGAGGAGAGTTTCGTAAAAACCGGCAGCGTCGCAGGTCGTTCTGATAATCCTCTGGCTCTGGTGGGGGGCAGTATAAAACTATGCCCGTCATGCAGGTCCGCCAGCAGGTGCCGCATCTCGGCGTAAAGATCGTCCTCACTGGCGTGTCTGGCCAGATCCAGCAGGGCCGGGGTGCGTGTGCTCCAGTCAATCGCAGCACTGTGCAAAGCACGCTCCCGCACAGTATCAAGAACAAAACGCATGGTCCTGACGGGCAGAGAGGACTCAGAAGCCTCCCTGTTTTCCGCAGGCGCGGGAGCCTCCATGCGTAAGCCACAGGCGGTCACGCTGCCTGTGCCCTGTAGCGTGACGCCATACACAATGCGCGTTGTTTGTGGGGGCACCCAGAGCGTAATTGTCTGAGTACGGGTCAGATCCTCCCCGCGCACCGGGTCTTTCTGTGTGTTTCTCAATGCACTCTGCTGCGTGCCGTTATACAGCCCAACCCAGAGCCCGGCTCCGGTCTGCACCGCCCGCACATGAAGTGTGGCCTGGAGCTGGAGGGTCGTGTTCCGCATCTTTTCCGCAGGCAGTTCGGTCCGTGTGGCGGCAAATTGTCGCGGGCTGGCGGTGGCGGACTGGAGCGTGATACCCGGCCCTCGGTCCGCGCAGCCCGGCCCGGCAGAAAGCGTAAACTGATGCTGCGGGTCAAAAAGCGTCTCACGGGCAGGCGCGGCAAAACCTCTGGCAGGCGCCAACAGCAGCACAGCCGCGCAGAGCAGAAAAACCTGTGTGTTCATAAGGTCTCTTTCCGGAGAAACGGTCAGTCCATCCCCGGTACCTTACCCGTATTTTTGCTCCTGCCGCCAGTAAATCCATGAAAGTCCATAGCAGAGCGCAACCAGCCCCAGCAGGCAGAGATTCATAATCGTCCTGTTCAGCGGTGCGCCCAGCACGCCAAAGCCGGTGGCCGTCAAAAAAACGCCGGTCAGAATAAAAAAGGGCGCACAGGCCCGGTGCGTGCGCTCCCACACCCGCACGCTGGCTTTCGTCCACGGGGTCCGTAGACCCAGAACGCTATTGGGGCGGATCTTCCCCAGACCATTCCCCACGACAATAAAGAAAACCCCGAGCATGACAGAACTGAGTGACCCCAGAGCAATTTTTATCCCCAGTGCAGCCTCCATACAGCCCACAGTCAGAGCGCACAGCAGGGCTGTCAGCGTTATCCACGCCTGATCATACACGCGCACGGAGGCCTGAAATCCGCTGTGGTTCCGCAGTCCATACGCCACGGCACGGAAGAACAGCCAGAGTGCCGCCAGCAGGCCCACCCAGACCGTCAGCGCGTGGGCTGGGGTTGCAAACCGGTCCGGCACCCACTGGCCGGAAAAATGGACAGGCACAAGCGCCCCGTCCGGCGCGCGCCACAGAAGAACCAGACCAATGGCGAGCGTGGCGGCGCTCAGCGCGAGGGTGATGCGGGGGCCGTATCTGTGCTGCATGGCGGGGCGTCCTTTCCAAGGCGCATGGTGGAGGCAAGGCGTAGCCAGGCCTCTTCCAGAACTGAAAGTTTCAGGTGATACACAAGCGTTGTGCCAATCCGCTCCCGGTGCACAAGGTCCGCCGCCAGCAGCACGCCCAGATGCCCGGAGAGGGTCGGCTTGGCGAGCGTAAAGCACGCGGCAATGTCGCCAGCACTCATGGCGCGGTCCCGCAGCATTTCCAGAATGGCCCGGCGGGTCGGGTCGGCAAGGGCTTTGAACACGTCATTCATGATTCGTTATTTAGCAAATTACCAAATTAGAAACCATATAATTTTTGCACAGCCCCGTCTTTTGGTTGACGCACCGCACCCCCGGCCCGTAAAAGGCCCCGTTCCAAAACCGCGATGCCCCACCCGGCGCAGCCTTACTGAGCGCCGGAGGCGCTGCCTGCATGTCCCCGTCTGTTACATTTGCTGATCTCCCTCTGGCGCAGCCCCTGCAGGATGCGCTGGCTGAGGCAGGTTACACCAACCCCACACCCATTCAGGCACAGTCCATTCCGTTGCTGCTGGAAGGGCGGGATCTGCTGGGCATGGCCCAGACGGGTACCGGCAAAACAGCCTCCTTCGTGCTGCCTCTGCTGCACCGTATGGCCCAAAACCCGCGTCCGGCCCCCAAAGGCGGCGCGCGCGTTCTGGTGCTGGCCCCCACGCGGGAGCTGGTCTCCCAGATTGCGGAAGGGTTTGAAAGTTTCGGCCGGCACCTGCCGTTTACTGTCACCACCATTTTTGGTGGCGTCAGCCCCATGCACCAGATCAACGCCCTGAAAAACGGCGTGGATGTGATTGTCGCCGCCCCCGGCCGCCTGCTGGATCTGGTCACGCAGGGCGAATGTGACCTCTCCCGGCTTGAAGCCCTCGTGCTGGATGAAGCCGACCAGATGCTGGACATGGGCTTCGCAAAACCCATCGAGCGTATTGTCGCGACCCTGCCCAAAGACCGGCACACCATCCTGCTCTCCGCCACAATGCCCAAATCCATTGCGGCGCTGGCGGAAAGCCTGCTGAACAACCCGGCCAATGTTGAAATTGCCCCGCCGTCCACCACGGTAGACCGGATTGAACAGTCCGTTATGTTCATGGATGCGGCGCATAAGAAGGAAGCCCTTCTGGACCTGCTGCGTACCCCCGGCATGGGGCAGGCCGTGGTGTTTACGCTGCAAAAGAACATCGCGAATGAAGTCTGCGCCTTCATCACCGAGGCCGGGATCACGGCGGAAGCCCTGCACGGCAATAAATCACAGGGCCAGCGGGAACGCGCTCTCGACGCTTTCCGTGCTGGCACGGCGCAGGTTCTGGTGGCGACAGACATCGCCGCGCGCGGCATTGATGTTGATACGGTCACGCATGTTTTCAATCATGACCTGCCGAGCCTGCCGGAAAGCTACGTCCATCGCATCGGCCGCACAGGCCGGGCAGGGCGCAGCGGCTACGCCATTACCCTGTGCGATGCCGAACAGCGCGCATGGCTGCATGATGTTGAGCGTGAAATTGGCCGCACCCTGACCATCCACACCGACCACCCCTGGCATTCGGAAGAAGCCCGTACCTCCACCAAGCGCGCGCCCGTCCTCGGTGGCGGTCCGGTCAAGCAGATCAAACCGCAAAAAGTGCGTGAACGTAAAATCTGGACCGAAGAAGAAAAAGCCGCCGCCCGCGCCGCCGCTCAGGCCGCCCGCACCGGGGCCTGAGTGTAAAACAGGCTGTTTCAAAAACCCTCAATGCGCACACAGCCGTGGTGCTTTTAACCGTGGTGCTTTCAACATTGAGGTTCAGAAACAGCCCGTAAAAACCCTGAGCCAGAAAAGGCTCAGGCGTTTTTTTAGAAAACCTGCCGCAGCCGCACAGTTTTCTTATCCGCTGTTTCCAGCACCAGCGTTGTGCCCTCCATCCGCCAGTGCGTAGCCGCACGGGTCAGGGTGGAGAACTGCCGGGCCAGTGTATCGCGGCGGCCGGGGCAGGCCATCAGCGTGCTCACGCCGCCCTGCGGGGCCGCTTTCACCCGGCCATCCTTGCCAAATTCCAGCCCGCCCACATAGCGGTTGCAACCGTCAGAGCCAGATACCTTCCCGCTGTCATTAATATCCAGCGTCGGGGCCATATCCGGCGCACCGGCTTTCAGGCCCGGCTGGTCGGTCGTGCGGTCAGTGTCAGAAGGCGCTTTGCTACCATCCACCAGCCGCTGTCCGTCCAGCGCGGTCACAACCCAGCGCGTGCCATTCAGGCTGTTCGGGGCCAGTGCCGCGCCGCCACAGCCGGTCAGTGTGCGGTTCTGTGTCACAATCCGTACCGTATCGGCATAATTCTGGCCACTCATACTGTCAGAACAGGCTTTGGAGGTGATCTCAACCCGCGCGGATTTCGTTTCATATGTGCGGTCCCGCCCTTCCGCGTGCGCATGCAACACTGGGGCCGCCGTGCGCGGGCCGTCCGGCGTTTCCAGCGTCAGCATCTTCTGCGCCAGCGTCATATTCCAGGACGGCTCATTGCCCGAGGCCTGATAAATGCCGTCCGGCTTGCCAGACACCGCAACAGGCTGCGTTGCATGCTCCCCCGCGCAGCCCGCCAGCATTCCGGCAAACCCCAAAGCGAGCACACCAGCCCGGAGCGGCTGCGGCCGTCTGGCGCGCCCTGCCTGCTCTGCCCGCGCCCGCTGAGTGCCTGTCTGTGCGCTGTCCGTCCCAAGTCTGTGCATCTGCGTCCTCATCGTCCTCTGGTCAGTCTGCACCGTCTCAACACAGGGCGGAACAGATCTGCTTTGTCCCCGGCATCTTACTGTCATTCCGGCCTACAGGGCCAGCCTGCCGCTAACGTGCGGCATCCGGCCGCGTTGCCTCCCGCTGTCCCGCACCGTGACGCCCCGGCCCGCCGGGTGTATGCTCCCTTTTCCAAGCGGCGCGACGCAGCGCCCGGAGAGAAAACCACCGGCAGCACACCACAGGGGACGGCATCATGCCTGAGAACAGCATCGCGCAGAAAATCGCCATTGGCGTGTTCAGCCTGCTGCTTGCCGCAGGCACTCTCGCGGCAGGGATTTACTGCGCCGGGGTAGCGACGGATATCCTGCTGCACAGCTCAAAATGGCAAAATCTCAGCCGTTACAGCAGTCTGCTGGTTGTGCCGCTCGGCCTCGTGCTCTATCTCCGGCGCCGCAAACGCGGCCAGAAACCGGAAGACGTGCAGGATGATCCGTATGGAGGTCTGCGGCGTTAAACCCGTATTTTCAAACCAGACAGGACACTCAGAAAGACCATTATGATTATTCAGGGCTATAATTTCTTCTGCGATATGCCCGATGACATGCGCTACCTGCGGAACAGCACCCCGGACGAAAATTTTATTGAAGAAAACATGATCTTCATTCTGCCGGACCGGCTCAAAAAGTTCCGTAAAAACCTCTGGCATGTCCGCAGGAACGCCGGAGCAACCCATATTTACCTGCCCCTGTTCCGCGTCAAGACCATTCTGGAACAGGACCCCATTCCACCGGGGTATGAAGGCCCGCTGGATGTTTTTCCGTTCTATACCCACACCTCCAAACGCCGCAGCCGGGCGCTGGATTATTATCTGCTGTTTGTCTTCCGGCATAAGGAGACATACGTGCAGTGCAAATCCCTGCTGAAACCGGAAAAATCAGTCTGACACTCAAGCGTACTCTATAAAAACCCCTGACAACATCCCAGACCAGATAAGCGCTCCTCAATAAAAAAGGGCGGGGGTCTCACACCCCGCCCCAATCCTGTGCCCGGTTTTACTGTCAGGCAGACGCCTCAGAAACTCGCATCCAGTCGGCCATAGTAGTAGCCCCCCGTAATCGGCACCTGCAGAGAGAACTGGTCATAAATCTGCGCACCACGAGAGTTGTTAATCTGCGGCACCCGGCGCGGCCGCACGTTCAGCAGGTTGTTCACACCCACGGCCAGATGCCAGCGCGGGCTGAAGCGATAGCCAATTTCAATATCCGTCAGCCAGCGCGGTGAGTTCTTGAACTGCGCAAAGCAGGAGTTAGAGTAAGCCAGTTTCCCGCCGCTTGCGCAGGGCAGCGTTTTGTCCGTCCAGTCATAATAGGTCAGCATGCTGGTTGTTTCACCATACCGGGTCTGGCGCACGTTAAAGTCCCAGTTCCGGTAGGTATACAGTGCGTTCAGAATAATCTTGCTGCGCGGATACGCCGTGGTGATGTAGCCAATATTCTGCGCGTTCAGCAGTTGCTGCCCTTTGCTGTCCGTGCCGTTGTGGTGCAGGCGGGTGCGGTTCAGGTCCAGCGCCATGCTCAGCGTCAGGTTGCCCGCTCTTTCAAAGCGGAAGGTATAGTCGGCTTTAATATCCAGACCCTGCGTGCGGGTGCTGGCCCCGTTGGTCATGTAATAAGCGGAGACATCCTGCACGTTCATGCTGTTCAGGGGCAGCGTATAGCCCATGGCTTCAATCGCGCTGACAGCCGCATCCCCCTTCACCGTGCCGCCACCCACAATGCGGTCCCGCAGGTTGATCTGATACACGTCCGCTTCCACATGGAAGCCCCGCACAGGCTCCAGCACAATCCCGCCACTCTCGCTCACGGAGCGTTCGGGCTTCAGCGGGCTGGCACCCAGAACCTGCGCTGCGGTGGAGCTGACAGGCAACAGGCCGGATGCCCCGGTCGGGCTCACGTTCATGGCGCTATAGTGCTGTTCCGCCAGCGTCGGCGCACGGAAGCCTGTGCTGATGGTGCCGCGTACGGAAATAAAGCGGTTGATATCGTAACGGGAGGAAACCTTACCGTTCACCGTGTTCCCCACATCCGTATAATGCTCGAACCGGCCTGCAAAATCCAGATCCCAGTGCTTCAGCGGGTGGAAGTCTCCATCCACATACGCCGCCCAGATATCACGGCTCCAGTTACCAGCACTGTTCGGGCCAAGACCCGCATAGCCCTGCGTGCCTCCCAGTTCATAGGAGGGGGGTGTGCCAGCCTTGATCTCATAGGTTTCCAGACGATGCTCACCGCCAAACGCCAGCGTCATGGGCACAACATGCGCAATGTTGAAGTTGCGGCGGAAGTCCAGATTATTGGTCCACTGGGCCATGCGGTAGGTCTCGGCCCGTGTGGTGTTGGGGGACCAGCCACATCCGTCTGTGGAATAATAGGATGACGTCGGATCGGTCGAGCAGGTGCTGGCCAGCATCCCTGTATTGGCCGTGTTCTTGTTGCCAATCTTGTTGCCGTCTGCGCCGTATGTCGTGCTCAGATCCCAGTCAAACCCGAAAAAATTGTCGCCTTTCAGGCCAAGTGTCGCGGCATAATCATTTTCTTCAGACGTTTCGAGCGGGGAAAACCCGGCCGGATACATGCTCGGCGCAATATTGGGCGTGCGATAGTTTTCATAGGCTTCCCCATGCCGGTGCATATAGGTGATCAGCCCGTAAAAATTGATACCGTCAGTAATTTTCTTGCCAAAATCAATCGCAAGGCTTTCCCGCGTTTCTTCAGGCGTGCTCATAATCTTGTTGGAATCGCTCGGCACATTCATAGCGCCCGGAACAACACCGTTATAATAGCCCGTGGTTGTCGCGTTGGTCGGCCAGCTTCCCAGCAGGCGGTGGTCATGCGCCCCCACCACCATATGGTCGGTGTGGTACATCTGGGCACTGATATGCATATAGCCGTCCTGACCCAGCTTCAGCCCGCCATCGGCGTTCAGCTGATACTGCCAGCCATCACCATTATAGGCATTGGCCCCGGTCTGCGCGGACATATGCAGCCCATGATCCTGCTTTTTGGTGATGATATTTACCACCCCGGCAATCGCGTCAGAGCCATACATGGCCGCCGCGCCATCTTCCAGTACTTCAATATGGTCAATGGCACTTGCCGGAATGGTGTTCAGGTCCGCGCCGGTAGAGCCAAACTGCGGCCCGGCATCAGCCGTAATGTTTGCCGTATTATGGCGGCGCTTGCCGTCCACCAGCACCAGCACTTCATTCGGGCCAAGCCCGCGCATCTGAATGGAGGAGGTCAGGGCGGCGGAATCCGCGCCCATGGCCTGCACGTTGATGGAGGCGTAGGTGCGTGTCAGCGCATCCGCCACGTTCATCATGCCAGAGCGTTTCAGTGTGGCAGCAGAAACAACGGTGACAGGAGATGTGCTTTGTCTGGCCTTACGGTTTGTGGAATGTGTGCCCGTCGTCACGTTAATGGTTTCGGCCTCTCCGGCATAAACCGGGCCGCTTTTGCGGACTGTTTTGCGGGCAACGGGGGCGGCAGAAACTGTTGCAGCCGGTCTGACGCCTGCTGGTGTGCCCGTTGTGTGCGCCGTACCGGAATGTGCCGTCACATGGTGGCGCGCCGGGGTGGTTTTCCCTGAGGCAGACGTTGCAGCCTCAGCCGTCAGGCAGGGTGCGACGGTGCAGACTGTAGTGACAAGAAGGGAAAAACGACGTTTGACTCTCATAGGGGCTATCCGTGCTTCCACATCACGGTGATCCGTCAATTCGGAACCGTTCCCCCTCAGAGTGCCTTAAAACCGTTTCATATCCATTACAAAAATGCGCCTGTCGCAAAAGGGCTGCGCATTTGTTGCAGGAAAGCAACAGAATCAGACCAGCCTCAGCCCTGTCTCAAAAACAGAGGCATTGTTCTTAAAGAACCTGGAGCTGCTCCCGCCCGCGTTCTGTTATGGTCTGCACATCATCCTGCTCCACCTCCTGCGCCAGCGCCTCCAGCGTGGCGCAACAGTCCAGCACGGCAAGCGGCGCTGCGCGAAAATAGAGCGTTTCAAGTAATGGCGTAATCTGCCCCACAGTGCTGCGCAGGCACGCCGCCACCTGCACCAGCGTCGCGCAATCCATCCTCACCTGTTCCCGCACATAGCCCTTGCTCCCCGGCAGAGACCTCCAGCCCGCTGCGGCAGAACAAAGATCGGCGGGGTAAGTCACAGGGGCAGGGAGAGACATCGGGACAACTCATTTCTATTAGCGTGGCACGTCTCAGTGTAAGCCTGACCAGTAGAGAATGCAGTCAGAACCTATGGTCCATCAGCCCGGGAGTGTTTTCCTGAAACTGGAAAAAAACGCTCGTGCTTCACGGTAAAGATAGTCGATCACCATTTTGTTTTCGGCATTGTCCCGCGTGTTCTGATTGTAAAAAATATCAATATAATAATAGTCTATTTTTTCTTTTATCGGAATCTGTAAGACCTGATCTGAAAAAGAGGTGCGATGGAAGCAGTAATGGCATGTCATGAAAAGACATTTATTTTGGACGCCAAATTTTATGGAATCAACAGACTGCCCCACACTGAGGAGAATATTTCTAAAATTCGTATCATGGGAGATCCCGATGTCATCAAGATACTGCATGACATAAGAGGAGCAGTTAATGATTTTCTTATCATATAAATGCTCAATATTATAAAGATACCCTTTTTTGATCTCCGGGTTCTCGATACTTGATCCAATCAGTAAGGAATCAGAGTAGATGTTTTTGCGAATGGTGTCTTCCGGCACCAGAGTGTTGCGGCCATTTCCTATAAAAACACAGTTATCTTTCAGGCAGTCACTCGTCAGATAAGGCATGATTTCATAATCAATGGTTATGTTAGGAAATTTCACAATGCAGTTATTCAGAACGTTTTCCATAAAAAGTCTGCCGGGAATATTCTGGTAGTATATTTTGATAGTCTTTTTAAAAATCTTCTTTTTTAGAATATATTCTTCAGCCAGAATTTCTTTAAAGGCCTGTGTGATAGAATCGCGATAATGCTCTCCCTCGCGGGTCAGAACCAGTTTTTTGCCGTTACGCTGCACCAGTTGTGTATCAAGCTTATGCTCAAGATATTTGATAGCGCGGGAAATTTTTGAAGGATGCGTGTCCAGAATGGCCGCAGCTTTGGAAAGCGTTCCACAATAACAGAAGCATAGAAAAATTTCGCGGTCCGTCAGGTCAGAACTGCGTGGCAATACGGAAAGCATTTTATCGGTGCCTTTCGGTATTATTCTGGCGATGAGCATCTTTCTGCGGAAGAACAGGCGGAAAAAAAGCGTGTTGAGGGGCTGCCATAGTCATTCGTTTTTTCAAAAAAGACTGGGTTTGATGGAGGGATGTAATGAGGTGCGCTCCCACAGGTTCACGTAGGCATTTCTAGTGCCTTTACGGAATAATTATTCTTTAATGATCGTTTTTATTCAAAAAAATCAAGACAACGTTAGCACTAGTGCAAAATAATTTAGCATTTTTAAGACTTATTTAAGGCAATGATTACTGATAAAAAACACGAAGTTTTTAATTAACTAACATAATATCCGGATCGTACAGGCCCCTTAAATGACCAGTTCAGCACTGACCGCCTCCAGCCTGACATGGCAGACTGTTATTGAAAACGGTGATAACTCCCATGATACTGTCACTCTGGATTCTTCAGGGAATGCCCTTACTGTGTCCGGAACTGTGCAAGGGGACTGGGGAAATGCAGATAATGCTATTAATGCTCTTGTAATAACTGGTACCCACCCTGTCACTCTCTCAGGTACAGGCACGTTATTAGTACACGGTACAGTTACGGCGAATAATCATACAATTATCGATGGCATGACAACAAATGTTCAGTCGAGTGTCAGCGGTGGAACAATCATAATTCAGGGCGGCGGCACTTTGATTGCACAAAGTGTCAGTTCAAACATCGTGTTCGGTCAAACAACGTCCGGCACATCCAATACGCTTCAGCTAAACACCAGCAGCGCCAGCCTGACCAGCGTTGCCAATTTATCTCCTGGCGATGTGATAGATTTTGTAGGCAATACTTGGGATCTGCCCGTCATCTGGCAAAAAAAGAGTGACGGAACCTATACTCTGCTCGGGAAAACAGGGGATACCCTGATAGCGTCGGTCACTTTTGCAAAAAAATCTGATGGAACCTCATACATACCTGCGGATTTTCAAGCAGCCAATACAACAGTGCTCTATAGCGGAAATCCCTCGCAGGCGCTTACTCTGGTCTGCTTTCTGCCCGGTAGCATGATCGAAACGTCCGCAGGAGATATCGCCGTTGAAATGCTCAGACGGGGTGATCACCTCATTGCGTATGTAGATGGTTCTCCCATAACGCGTTCCATTGTCTGGACCGGGTATCAGCATGTCACTGTTCAGCGTGGCCTGCCTGATGATGAAGCCGGTTACCCGGTCCGTATCCTTAAAGATGCCATCTCTGATGGCGTGCCATACAAGGATATGCTGATCACCCCTGATCACCGTCTGTTTTTCGGGGCTGCCTTCATTCCCGTGCGTATGCTGGTTAACGGACGCTCTATTTTTTATGACCGCACAATTTCTTCTTATACGTATTACCATGTTGAAACCGCCGAACACTCAATCATCCGGGCCGATGGTGTGCTGACAGAAAGCTATCTGGACACAGGAAACCGGAACAGCTTTGTTCAGGATAGTAAGGTGGTCACAATCCATGCCGGGGTAACCTGTCAGGAGAAAGAGGTTCCTTTATCACGCACGGTTGATCGTCAGACGGCGGAAGTCTGTTTTAACCTGCTTCGGGTGCGTGCGGAAACCGCTGGCGTTCCCTATAAGGTCAATGATGTTCCTTTGACAGACGATGTTGATCTGCGTCTTGTCACATCGAAAGGGCAGGTTATCCGCTCGCTCCGTGTGCTTCAGGATACGCATGTCTTCATGATCCCGCCGGGCGTAGACAGCGTAAAAATCCTCACGCGCACAAGCCGTCCGTGTGATGTGGAAGGTCCATTTGTAGATGATCGCCGCCATCTGGGTATTCTCGTTGGCAGCATTACTTTTCAGGGTATGAAAACAACTGTCCCAATTACCGATCATCTTTCGGCTGACACAACAGAAGGATGGAGTGTTCAGGAACAGCTTCCCTGCCGCTGGACAACGGGAAACGCGTACCTGCCTCTTCCGCTGAGCACGCACTGCGGTATTCTGTCTATTCAGGTGCTGGCTAGCAGACAATATGAGGATGTTGCAAAAACATCCTGTGGCCTGTCGATCCGTTCTGCCTGAAAATTTCAGATAAAAACTTCGGATAAAAACGTCAGATTATAATAAAAACCGGAAGGCATTTTATCACGCCTTCCGGTTTAACGGGGTAGGTTATCCTGCGTTTCAGCCGTTCACGCAGACTCTTCGTGTTCCATCCTCTCGCACATAAGGCCCTGCGGAGAGAATCGTCAGGGTCAGCACAGTCAGTGCGTGCGGCTGCGTGGCAGGTAACGGCAGAAGAGCAGAGCCATTTGTCCAGCGTGCGCCGTTTTCGTCCGGTGCATGCCAGCCGGGCAGGGTGCTGTTCTGGATTTGCGGCACAAGAGTGCGGGCAGAAAGATTGCCTTCACGCATCATAATATCCCCTACCAGAACACCCAGCATGCGCCGGTCATCCACAAACGGACCCTGCACGTCACACGGGCGGCTGGCGCGGGAGACAATACGCACCTGTGTCATCCCGCCCGGCAGCATGAAGGATATTTTTCCCTCCTGATCACGGATTTTCCGAATCATCTTGCCGCACACTGTTTCCAGATGCAGGTCTGCATCGTGTATTTTTTCCGGTAAGGCCTGTGTGCCGGAAGCCTGTGGCATCCCAGATTGCGCGGCCCTTGCGGCCAGTGTGCGGAACATCGGCTCCACAACCTCCCGCGTCACAGCCAGCGGGGCTGCACCATGCTGGCTCCAGTTCCGGCGGCCTGCCCCCAGCGTGGCCACACGGCCTGCTTGTGCAAAGCTCCCCCGGTTGCCGGTGTCCAGATAACTTTCTGTTTTTAGTCCGTTGGCCATAATCACAGCATGGCGCGCTGTTTCCACATGGTAGCAGGTATAGTGCGTCAGACTGCGATCGTAAAAAATGCTGCTGCCATTGACCAGCATCCGCACAGGCACAAACTGCCCGTCCAGATACAGGCAATGTTCCGGCGTGATCAGCAGATCTTCGGACGGCACGCCATCACTGACTGCTCCGGCACGGATGCGCACCGGATACCCGGCTTCGTCATCCGGCAGTCCGGGCCGCACAGTCACGGTCTGATATCCGGCCCAGACCACGGGCTGATATTCCTCAGCTCCATGCGTGACCGTCAGCAGACTGTCCCCCACCTGCACGCTCTCAACGGGCACATCGCCGGTCTGTGTGCGGATCAGGGAGCCGGTGAGGAAGCAGGTAACCGTCACAGTGCCGGTGCTGCTGTTATAGCTCAGTCCGGCATCCTGATAATATGTGCTGCCCGTATAAAGACTATCTCCATGTGTGCCATCAATGGTGCCGGTTGCGGTTGCTGCCGGGTTGAGATCAGCCGGGGAGTAATAAACCGTGTTCCCGCTGGCATCTTTCACAACATTTCCCTGCGTGTCCTTTTTGGCTGCGAAAGAGACGCTGGTGAGAATGGCTTTCTGCGTCCAGTTGTTGTTATCAAACGGAACCAGAGCATAAGTATTGCTGGTGCCCTGCTGGATCCAGCGCACGTGCGGATAGCTTGAGCCCTTCACCACAATGCTGTCTGCGGGGGTAAAGTTTTCTATGCGGCCGACGGAGAGTGCTGAATGGCTCAGTACCAGCGTATTGTGGGTGTTGTCAGGCGCCTCCCCAAACAGCACTGTGCCCGCCACGTTGCCATTGAGGGTGACAGTCGCACCTCCGGCAATCCCCAGCGTTCCATCCACAGTGGCGGAACTGGGGGTGACGAGACTGGCATTTGTCCCGCTGATGGTCAGGGAGGCAGAAGCCGCAACAGTGAGGCCATTGGCGCTGACGGCGCCGTCTTCCAGCGTGACTGCGGCCCCATCTCCTACAGTCAGGCTGCTTACGCCGTTATAGGTCTGCCCGCCCAGAGTAACCGTGGCATCAGACGGAAAGGCGACCGGCGCCCAGGTGCTGCTGGTGCCCGGCGGTAACGCAACCTTCTGGTTGTTGACCCAGTTCAGCGGATAGGCCGTCGGGTTTCCTGAATTATCGTAGTAAGTCCAGTTATTGGCATCGCTCCAGTTCGTGCCATCTCCGGCACCGGTCCAGACGTAAGTAGACGTATAAGCTGTCGTCAATGAGAAGGTCCTGTTGTGTTAGGTTTTTTCTAGAATTAATTCTTCCGTAATCCATATCAATCACTGTCAGTTATTTAAAATTAGTATTTCTTAATGCTTATGGCTGAAATGTGGTGTAATGATCTATATATTTAAATATATAGACAAATATAGTCTCTATGTATCAGATATAACTGATTAAATTTATTTCTATTTTGCGCTCAATAAAAAGACCGAGTGTTATATCATATCTCGATTTGTCGATATTTTTTCTTGATATGTGTCTTTTGTGGTGGGTTTCCCCGCCCCATTACAACCGCCGCGCAAACCACACAACACGCCCAATAATCTGCACCTGCTCAGCCGGGACCTCATAAGGGGAAAAACGCGGGTTTTCGGACTTGATGCGCACCATCGGCTCCGTCGCCTCATGCGCCCGCTCGGCCCATTTGCACACCACGCCATCCCCATCAAACAGCACAAAAATGCCCGGTTCGATAATGGATGTCTTGCGCGTATCCACCAGCACCATATCCCCGTTCTGGAGCATCGGCTCCATGGACTGGCCTTCTACCTCAATCACCCGCAGGTCGGACGGGGAGGCCCGCAGTGCGCCGCGCACAAACTCTTCTTCAAAAAACTTTGGGCGCCCCAGCAGCCGGTCTTCCACATAACCGCAGCCCCCCATGCCCGCCCGGAGCGAGATATAGGGCACCGCCACATAGCCCGGCGGGTTCAGTTCCACAGTAATTTCCGGCTGGTCCGGGGTTGCAATGTAGGTGGACCGCGCTTCCCGCGCCACAGTCTGCCCCCCGGCGGGAAAGAGCAGATCCCGCGCCGTGCAGCCCAGAATCGAGGCCACGCGCTCCAGTTTTTCGCCCCCCGGATTGCGGGATTTTCCTTTCAGAATATCGCGCACATAGGTGTCCCCCACCCCGGCATTCCGGGAGAGGGCTTTTTGCGTCAGCCCCAGCAGGGCCATGCGGCGTTCCAGTTCTCTGGCAACAGATGAGCGATCCATAAGGGAAATATCCCACGCCATCCCCCAAAGATCAAATGGGATATATCACCATAATATCCCCTTGACGGTGTGTGACTGGTCACCCTACCGTCCCCCTTAAGCCTCACCGTCCGCGTTGGGGTCATTTTTTTACCGCCTATTCAAAGGAAGAGTGCCTATGCCGGCCTCACAGTCTCCCGCCCTTTCCATTTCAACGCCAGTTTCTAGCAATTTTTCCGCTGTTTCTTGTCATTCTGTCCAGTGCGGACCCCACGCACGGCCTGCCACACACGCCCGTTCCTCACGCCATCAGGCCGCCGCCGCCCACATCGCCTCAGCCTCTTCCATCCTCCCTTATCCCCTCTCCATCCCTCAGCGTAACACAGCATCGTCCCTACCGCGGTCTGTACGGCAAAAATGTGATAAATCCCCCTCCACGCGTGACTCTATAACCGTTCCCTGCCCAGACGCAGCCTCCCATGACGCGCCCCCCCATAAAGCGCCCTCCCATCAGCCTTCCCCCGTCCGGCAGACCGCTGATGCCGCAGGGGCCAAACCACACCCGGACACAGCCCTCCACACCGCCGCCCGCCCCAAAACAGACGCAGCCCTGCTGGAGCAGATGGTCACCCTGCGTCGCGCCGGGAAATCCCTGCGGCACATCGGGCGGCAGACAGGCCGCTGCATGGAGGGCGTGCGGCAGGCGCTCCTGCGGTACGAGCAGGCCCGCGCGGAAACCCCGGCACAGTACGCGCAGGAGGAGGACTGGCACGAACCCCTGCGTGACCCGGACCCTCTGCCCGCCGGTCATCCCATCGCCACACAGGCCATCTGGCGCGGTCTGGAACACTGGAGGGACGTGGTATGAGCAAGCGGCGCTGGTCCAAATTCTGGTGGCAGGATTACGAGCGAGACCCCGCTTTGCGGCTCTGCTCACTCGCCGCACAAGGCCTGTGGATGCGCCTGCTGTGCCTGATGCACGAGGCCGAGCCGTACGGTTATCTCTGCGTCAATCATCGCCCGCTGCACACCCGCCAGCTTGCACAGATGCTGGGTGTTTCAGCCTCCCAGATCCAGCGCCTGATGGCCGAACTGCGCGAGGCCGGGGTCTATAGCCTCACACCGGACGGGCTTGTTTTCTGCCGCCGGCTGCTGCGGGACAAAGCGGCGTCAGACCTCGGTGCCCAGTGGGGCCGCACAGGCGGTAACCCGAGCCTGAAACCGGCTGCCAGATCAGCCTCCGGTGCCTCTCCAGCGGCTGGCACTGGGGGCACCCCGCCCCACCCAGAGGCGCAGCCAGAGTCTCCGCCAGAGCCTCAGCCGGGGGCAGGGGAGGGCTTAACCACAGCCCCGCACGGACCCCTTAAACACCAAGAAGCAGAGGCAGAGTCAGAAGCAGAGTCCTCCCTCACTGCGTTCGGGCCGGACGGGGATGCACGCACGCATTTATTCAAAACAGGCCTGTTGTTTTTAAAACGGGTCACCGGCAGACCAGAACGCTCCTGCCGGGCCCTGCTGGGCAAATGGCTGAAAATGCTCGCTGATGATGCCGCCACCGTGCTGGCCGTGCTGGCGGAGTGTGAGGCGTTCAACCCGGCGGAACCCGTCTCATGGCTTGAGGCCACCATCCGCCACCGCCTCGCTGCCGAGGCCGCCACCGAGGCCACAGCCCCAACCGCAATCGCACCGGCAGCCGCACCGGCAACGGTTACCGCCGCCGCCGGGCAGAACAGCCTGACACCGGATACCCCACTCCCGGCCTCGCCCCACGCCAAACGCATGGCCGCATGGGCCACCGTGCCTGATCTGGAAGGAGTCTGATTCCATGCCCGCCGTCACGCTAGCCATGCCGCATACGCCCCCATCTCCCACGCCGCCCGCACACGCCGTCCCGGTCACGCCCTACACCGCGCCACCCCCTGCCGTGCGGGCCATTCTGGCCGCTCATGCTGACGGTATTCCCCTCACGCGGCAGGACGTTCCGCCAGATCTGGTCGCGGCCCTGCACCACCACGCGCAAACCCTGCACACAGCCCTTCAGCCCGTCACGGAGCTGCACGTTGCAGCATGGCTCAAAAAGCTTGGGCGTCTGGTTACCAATCCGCCGGGGGCCGGGCAGGCGGCCAGCCAGTGCCGTGCCATTTTTGAAGTCTGCGGAGATATCCCCACCGGCGCATGGGGGCCGGAGGCCCGCCTTGCATGGACGCGCCAGCCGCCGAGGGATGGCTACCCCGTTGGGGCCCGCTGGCCCAGCCCGAATGAACTGCGGACCATCCTGCTCCCCTTCGCCAACACCCTGCGGCGGGACGCAGCCGCCAGCCGGACTCTGCTGGCCAGCCTCCCGCCCTCTCTGCGGATGCAGGCGGCCCCATCCTCCCACGCGGTCAAACCCGCAGACGCCCAACCTGTGCCAGATCGTCACACTCTGTCAGCCGCATCCCCACTCCCATAAACAGCGCGCCCCCATAGCGCACCCCAGTGCGTCACATCCTACCCCGTCCACCCACACCAGACCCCGCCACACTCCACCCCGCCTGCCCACCCCAGACCTCGCCCCATCCCACCACCCACTCCCAAAGGACACCCCATGGCAAAACCCAGCCCCAAAAAC